>CAZWEL010000001.1:0-18904 GCA_964632955.1 uncultured Thermoplasmatales archaeon
CACAATACCCTCCGTTGCCATCCTTCCTGCCCAATCCCTGTATGTTGCCTCCCAGGCATTGATTGGAAAAGATTTGTTTGGCATACATGAATTTGAAATTCCCTCCAATTATACATATGCTAGAGTGAAAATAGACCTCACAAATCTTGATTCCGAAAATGTAAAGGAACTGGGAGATGGAATATTTCTCATGATTGCAAATCCAGAAGGAAGAATATATGCATACACAGCCACAGGAGCAGGGATTCCTGAATATGATGGAAATGGAGATATTGTTACAGACAAGGTGCATTATGAATTCATCGTTGCCAACCAATCTGGCAAATATACGGCAAGAGTGATAGGAAGATGGTTTGCTGATGTGAAAGGTTCATATAATCTAAAAATAAAGGTGGAAAATATAGATACCCCCATAGACCCTTTAATGGAAGGACTCTCCTCTCTCGGCCCTTACCTTGCTTCATACCATGAAGGCATGGTTTTTGCATCCTCCGATTTTGCATATGCCGGGAAAAATGGCATGACGCAGCCGGGAGATAACCCTGATATAATAGAGGAATGCAACAGCCACATAATGAACATACATACAAGATTGAATTCACTGCTCACAGATGCTGCAGATCTTCCGAATGACCTATATGCACTATGGCAGCATTATAAGGAAAATCCTCTCTATATAGGAATCTTGGCGGATACAAACATGATACCCATGTATTATTTCAAAAATCCTGATTCAGCGGATATGATGGGATGGGGCGTCCCCAGCGATTTCATATATGGAGATATAGACCCAAAAATGGAAGATATGGAGAATGATACCTTCACTTTTTATCCATTCCAGGAAAATGCTGTTGGGAGGATAACCGGCTATGATGCCCAAGATTGCTCAGCCCTCATAGCAAGAACCATTTTCTATGACGAAATAATAGAAAATCTTGGAGAGTGGAAGAGAACTGCAACGGTGCAGACGGGTACTGGCATAGAATTCCAGAAAATACCTGTTATAACTCCAATAATGAATCGTCTCAAAAGCATAATAGGATTTGGTCCTGTAAGGGATGAGCCCACCAAATTCCCCACGGGAGAAAGTGGATTTATAAATAAGAGGATAAGCAATGACTTTGCAGAAAATGGCTTCAAGGTTCTTTCAGCCCACAAACTGGAGGCACAGCGCGTTGGACTCATAATGGACAGGAAAGGGGGGGAATATCAGCTGGAGAGCAATTATATTTTTGCCTTTGACCATGGAAGCCATTATTTATATGAAGCAGGGGATGCTCTGGAACTTGATCCCTTTGGATTGGGACTTAAAACCGGCTTATCGGGTAAGGGAAGTTTTGATGTTCGCCATGTCGTCAACATGCCCTACAAGCCAAGTGTTGCCTTCATAGAGAGCTGCCTTGTGGGAAAAATAGAGGGGATGATACCTGAAAATTGTCTCAGCCAGGCATACATACATGCAGGGGTTAATGCCTTCATCGCCTCCACCCGCTATACTGCCGATCCTGGCTATCTTGAGCCAGGCAGAATATTTCCTGGATTTGGGATATGGGGATATGTGAATGCCACCAAAAATCTATGGCTAAAGGGGGAGTATCCTGATTTGCATTTTGGCGCTTTGCTGGCAGAGGATTTTGTCTTAGATTTGATTAAAAACGATAGCACAACAGGAATGGCACTAAGGAATGCGAAGAATAAATATCTGCCCAAAGATGCAAACTCCACATTTCTGTGGACACCCCCTCTAATCACATCACCTTCTTCAATAGAAGAAACAAAGGCAATGGAAAAGAAATATGTGTGTATACATGAATTCACTCTTTACGGAGACCCTGCCTTCAACCCATATCCATGAAGATGATTATGGAAGTAGACAGAATAAAAATGGAAAGGGAAAAGATTACTGCTGCCCAGCTTCCTTTATGGCTTCCTCTAGCACATCCATGGCACTGTTCACCTGCTCCTCATTGATGCAAAGTGGCGGAATAAATCTGATGGCACTCTCTCCGCATCCGAGCAGCAACAGACCCTTCTTGAAGGCAGTATCTACTATCCCGTCTCTCACCTTTGGGTTCATCTCCTTGCTCTCCTTGCTTTTTACGATTTCTATGGCCTGCATTAAGCCAATGCCCCTGGCATCGCCAACAATCTCATATTTCTCCACCATCTCATCCAGCCGTTTCCTGAGCACCTCTCCCTGTCTTGCAGCATTCTCTATGAGCCCGTTCTGAAGTTCCTCAAGGGTGGCGAGAGATGCTGCACACGCCAGAGGATTTCCTCCAAAGGTGGTAGAATGGGCACCTTTAACACCAAAATCGTTCTTTGCAGGATATATGCATGCTGATAACGGAATGCCGGAGGAAATTGCCTTGGCTGTTGTTATTACGTGGGGAACAATGCCAAAATGCTCTATAGCCCACATTTTGCCAGTTCTCCCAAAACCCGCCTGTATTTCATCATCCACAAGAAGAATATTATTTTCCTCAGCCAATTTCAGCAGTTCCTTAAAGAAATTTTTTGGTGGCACAATATAGCCACCCTCCCCCTGTATAGGTTCCATAAATATTGCCGCCACCTCATCCCTCGGCACCTCATGCTTGAAAACATATTCCATATAATTTATCACTGCATTTACAAGTTCATCTGGCTGCTCATATCCATCTATACCAAATGGATTGCGATATGGATTGGGGTATGGAACATGGACTACGCCTGGTATCCAAGGGAAAAATCTCTGCTTATGCACAGTTTTGCTTGCCGTCAGGGCGAGAGCTCCCATAGTTCTGCCGTGAAATGCTCCATAAAATGCTATGAAGAATTTTTTACCTGTACTCCATCTCGCCATCTTCATGGCTGCCTCCACCGCTTCAGCCCCGCTATTGCCGAAATATACCTTTTTGTCAAAATTTCCAGGGGTTATCTCCACCAGTTTTCTTGCCAGTTTTGCCTGCAGTTCATAGTAAAAGTCGGTGCCCGCGAAATGTAGGAATCTCTCTGCCTGTTTCTTAACTGCCTCCACTACTTTTGGATTGGCGTGTCCCACATTCACCACGCCCACGCCTGAGGTGAAATCAAAGAAAATGTTGCCATCCACATCTTCAAAAACCACGCCCTTTGCTTCCCTGACAACTGCAGGAGATGCCTTTGTTGTTGTGGCGATATATTTACCATCTTCTTCAATTATTTTCTTTGCATTTTCTCCTGGAACATGCTTCACAGAAGGTTTGTCTTCATTTCCGGTTATCATGTTCCATGTATGGGTGCGGAATTTAAAAAATTTCCCTGTAAATTCAATAAATGGATGTTGAACTGTTGATGCATTGCTTTATTCCTCTCCGAAATACATAAATAATGAAAACAAATTTTAGAAGCGATTCATATGAAAGGTGCAGCAGGATTATTGGCTTTGGTAGTGGTGGCATTGTTTATAGGTGCAGAGGCGGCACTTACTCCTGATTTTTACTGGGAACCCTCAAATCCCACAGATATGGAGGAGGTTCATTTTTATGATAACTCCACAGGAGATGTGGTGGCATGGATATGGTATTTTGGAGATGGAAATAGCAGCACAGAACGAAATCCCTCGCATATTTATGGAGATAATGGCACCTACACGGTTCGTCTTGTGGTTATAGACGGCAGTGGAGCAAGCAAGTATGTGGAAAAGAATATAACCATAGAGAATGTGCCCCCTGTGGCGGTTGCAGGAGATGATGTGATTTCCCACAATCTCACCATCGAGTTAAATGGCAGCCAGAGTTATGATATGGATGGAAACATAGTGAATTACACTTGGGATTTCGGAGATGGAAGCGTTGGCTATGGAATGGTGGTGAACCATACATATGGCGAGGAGGGCATATATGTTGTGAACCTTAGTGTTAAAGATAATGATGGTGCAACCTCCATGGATTCACTTTTTGCTACCATTGATTTCACACCCCCAGTAACAAATTACACCGTGGTGGGAGGAAAGAAGTGGTATAGAAGCAACATAACCATAATATTTAACGCTTCGGATAACATTTCTGGAGTGAATGCAACATTTTATAAAATAAATGATGGAGAATGGATGCTTTATGAAGAAAATATCACCCTCACAGAAGAAGGGCTATATGTGATTTATTATTACAGTGTTGATAATGCGGGAAATGTGGAAAATATAAGCAACTTCACCGTCGGAATAGACTTCACCCCTCCTGAAACAATATACGGCATAAACGCCTCCTATGGTCTGGGAGGATGGATAAAGGGTGTAGCAAAAATAAGTTTTGAGGCAAGTGATGCCATATCTGGCGTAAACTACACCATGTACAAAATAGATGATGGCGACTGGAAAAAATACAACGGCACCTTCAATTTTTCTGTCAACGGTATCCATAAGATATATTACTACAGTGTTGATAATGCGGGAAATGTAGAGGATACGAGTAATTTCACCATAAAGATGGATAATGTTAATCCCTCCGTCTCCATATCATCCCCCGATAAAGGGTATATATACATATTTAAACGCCGGATACTTCCTTCCATATTTGGAAACACCGTAATAATTGGGAAATTTGAGGCGGAAGCGGAAGCAAGCGATTCCTATTCTGGCGTGTTCTATGTGGAATTCATACTCAATGGCGAAACTCTGTGGAAGGCATATTCCTCCCCATACACTGCAGAGCTCCCCAGAAGCAGGCTCCTCTCAAAGAATACTATAAAGGTTATCGCATACGATAAGGTTGGAAACTCTGCTGAAAGCGAGGAAATAACATATATAAAGATAAGGTAAACAATCCAAATAAGTTATAAACATATAGGGGATTAGTGCATATGAGCTTTGAGATAAGGGTGGTGAAGGCGACGCCCCCCACAGGGGAGGATGATTACAGAAAGGTTGCCATGATTTTTCTCAAAAATTTAGGCTATATGAGGGAAAATGATGATGAAAAATCGGTGGCATATCGCCTCTTTGAGTCCTTCCTTCTCCATCCAGATAAACAGTGGACGGTGGAAGAGCTCGTTTCATCTCTTGGCGCAACGAAGGCGGCGATATACAGACATCTGAATAAATTGAAGAGCATGGATATACTGGAGGAGGGTAAGGAAGGAGAAGGGATAAATGTGAAAAAAACCTATCGTCTCAGATATGGAAGTATATCAAAGGCATGGAATTTCGTGGAGGCGCATGTGAAGGTCGCAATGGAGGGATATGCAGAAACGGCGAGGCATCTTCAGAATCTTGTGGAGAGGAGGTATAAAAAATGAAGGAGAAAATAATGGAACTCATACCGGGTTCAAAATATCTGATATATTCCATAGGTCCAGATAAGGAAGCGATAGAGACGAAGGGAACGTTTGTTGGCTATGCCTACATCTCCAAGGATGAGGGAGGAATATGCATAAAAATGGATTCATCACATGGTGAGAGAGAAGGAATGATAAGAATAATACCCACCTCCATGATTCTTGCCATAGATATACTTAAAGAAAAAAAGGTGAAGAAAAAGGAGGAAGAACCGTCTCATTATTTCGGCTGATAAAATGGTTCAGATAGGAATTGTTGGTAAGCCAAATGTGGGGAAAACCACATTCTTCAATGCCACAACCTTTGCTTCTGCTGAAACGGCGGACTATCCCTTCACCACCATAGATGCAAATAGAGGAGTAATGTATGCAAGAACTCCCTGCCCCTGTAAAGAATATGGGATAAAATGCAATCCAAAAAACTCAAAATGCCTTGATGGAACAAGATATGTCCCCGTGGAAGCAATAGATGTGGCGGGACTTGTGCCAAAGGCGCATGAGGGAAGGGGACTGGGTAACAAATTTCTGGATGATTTAAGGCAGGCATCATGCCTTATCCATATTGTTGATGTTTCCGGCTCCACAGACGAGGAAGGACGTCCCTGCAGTCCAGGCAGCCATGATCCCTCAATGGATATAAGATTTCTAGAGGAGGAGATAGATTACTGGATTAAGGGACTGCTGGAAAGGGACTGGCATCGCCTCAGCATGAAGGCAAGAATGGAGGGAATGAAACTGGAGAAAATGCTGGCGGAGAAGCTGGCAGGGCTTGGCATAAAGGAGGAAGACATAAAAAGAACTCTTCGAAGAGCTGATTTGCCGGCTGATGCAACAAAATGGGGAGATGAGGAAATAATGAGGTTTGCAAGTGAGGTGAGGAAAGAAGCAAAACCCATTTTACTCGCCCTCAATAAGGCGGATAAGGCAAGTGATGAGATAATTAATAAATTCAGAGGTGAGATGGCGATTCCCACATCAGCCATGGCGGAGCTTGCTCTCGTGAGGGCGGCGGAGCATGGTTACATAAAATATAAGCCTGGAGATGCTTCTTTCGAAATTACAGGAGAAATGGATGAGAAACAGAGAAAGGGGCTAGAATACATAGAGGAGCATGTGCTGAGAAGATTTGGCTCAACAGGTGTTCAGCAGTGCATAGACAAGGCAGTTTTTGAGCTTCTCAATCTCATAGCAGTTTATCCTGTTGAAGATGAGCATAAACTGTGCGATAAAGATGGAAATGTGTTGCCGGATGTATTTTTACTTCCCGCCGGCTCTACTGTCATAGAGCTTGCTGCCAGAGTGCATACTGATTTGGCAGAAGGATTCATAAGGGCAGTGGACGCGAGAACAAAAAAGATAGTGGGGGCAGACCATCTTCTAAAAAATGGAGATATAATACATATTATAGCAAAGTGAATTACATCATCACTGGGATGCCATCCCTTATTTCATATTCCTTCCCGCATTTTTTGCACAAAAATTTTCCTTCCAGAATTTCATCTTCATTTTCTTTCTCGATCTTTAACTCCAGTTCCCCATGGCAGTAGGGGCAGCATAGGATATCCACATACTTTTTCTTCATGTTTTTAAATGAAAAACGCATATTTTAAACATGCGAATAGCCATAAAAATTGCCTATGATGGCAGTAAATTTCAGGGTTTTGCCATTCAGCCAGGGAAAAAAACTGTGGAGGGTGAAATAATTTCAAAACTCAAGAAAAGTGGAATTATTGAGGGAAGGAGAGAGAGTAGATTTCAGTATGCATCCAGAACTGATAAAGGAGTCAATGCCTTAGGTAATGTCATTTCCTTTGATACAAGAGGGAATTTCCTCAGAGTAATGGAAAATATGGATGATATATGGGTGATGGGTTATGCAGAGGTGGATGAAAATTTCAACCCCAGATATTGCTCATCAAAGACATATCGCTATTATCTCCATAACAGATGTTATGA
Source organism: uncultured Thermoplasmatales archaeon (assembly GCA_964632955.1). Taxonomy (GTDB): domain Archaea; phylum Thermoplasmatota; class E2; order UBA202; family JdFR-43; genus JAGGZK01. Next base: position 7,252 of record CAZWEL010000001.1, read on the forward strand.
TACCAAAAAAATGGAGGAGGCAATAAAGATTTTTGTCGGAAAACATGATTTTTCATCCTTTGCAAGGAGAGATTCAAGAAACCCAGTGAGGAGGATATATTCTGCAGAGATGAAAAAGGTGGATGAAATGCTTATTTTCGATTTTGAAGGCAAATCCTTTCTCTGGAATCAGGTGAGGAGGATGATGGGAGCTGTGATAATGGCTGGAGCAGGAAAAATTAATTTGGATGATATAAAACTTGCGTTGGAGGGGAAAGAAAAACATTTTCCTCCTGCACCTCCTGAGAATCTTGTTCTTCTGGATGTAAAATACAATGATCTAAAATTTCAGCCATTCCTATCCTCAAAATTGATGGAACGCACATTTTTCTTTATGGATGCCTTACAGATACAGCGAAATGCATAAATATTCACCAACCTATACATATTAGGTGAAGACAAATGAGATGGGGGGTAAAAATTGGTGTCGTGCTGGTATCGCTTGCATTTCTGGCGTCGCCATATCTTGGCAATACAGCAAATGCAGTGGAGCAAAAAAATTACGCCGATGTTAAAGTGATGACATTAACACCTGTCGGAAAGGAAGTGAGAGTTGTTTCTCTTTCTGAAAAGACGATAAATGACATTCAGAACAATGCACTTGTGGTGGAAGATGCTTTGGAAGTTCTCTCTGACCCAAATGCAGGAGATGATGAAAAAACGCTTGCAAAGGAAATAGTGGAGGCATTCATCAACAAACTCAAAGAACTGGGACTGATACCTGATTTCTTTGATCCAGGGAAAATACTGATGAAACTCTTCAGTGGTAAAATAGATTTCATGCTCCCGATAATAAGCTTCGGGAGAGGATTTTCATGGATTCCGTTGTATCCTGGTGAGGCTTTCATTGGATTCATGTTCCGCCCGATAATAATGCAGTATTTCCTCCTTGGGTATACAGCATCTCTCAATATAAATCTCCTTCCACCCCGTATTGAATATTGGGATATGGTAGGCACACATACACTCTTTGTGCTTGGTTTCGTTGGAATATACATTGACTTTGGCAAGATAGGATATGGAATACCCAAACTCCAATTCTTGATGGGAGAATCACTTATTGCAGGCGGCTACGACTGGCTGTAATCTCTCCCCTTATTTTTCTATTTTTGAACCACAATATTTAAAATAGATTTCATCTTTATGTAACATAAGATGAACTGGAAGGCGTGGTTTATGTTGGTTAGACCATTCACTCTCATAGCACCCTTTATGGCAGTGATGTTCGGGGTGCTCTTTCAGCTTGCAGCATACGGAGAAATCTACCTTTTCTGGCAGAATTTTTCCACAGTATTCTTCGCTGCCCTTGCAATGGCTTCAGCACAAGCAGTGGGTCAAATAATGAATCAGGTGGAGGATGTGGAAATAGATAAGGCAAATGGAAAGGATTATCGCCCCATAGTAAGTGGAGAAATAAGCCAGGAAAAGGCGCAGGCGGCCGCCCTCTTTTTCGCCATATTTTCTATCATCATAGGTTATTCCATAAACATCATATATGGCTCCTTCATGGTCATTCTACTTATGGCTGGTGTTTTTTACAACCTCGAACCCTTTCGTCTTAAGAAGAGGTTGTGGCTCAATACTACCTCACTTGCCGTATCCCGTGGTTTGCTGCCAATGCCCGCTGCCTGGAGCGTGTTCGGAAATGTATGGGATGGCACTCCATGGCTTCTTGGAAGTGTGATAGCATTATGGGTGATGGGATGGCAGAACACGAAGGATATAAATGATATAGAAGGAGATAAGAAATATGGCATCATAACACCTGCCGTTTATCACGGATTGAAGGGACTGACAAGAATAATTACCGCCTTCTCTCTTCTCAGTTTCATACTTTTAGCCATATATATAGAAATGGGATTCATTCCACCCCATCTTTCAGCCCTTTTCATTCTTCTAATGCCCACATTATGGATGATATATAAGATAACAAGAGGAGATTTCTCCAAGATAACTCTGGAGAACAATGAACTCTGGGCTGCCTTCTATCTCACCCTTGCCGGCTTCTACATAGTTTCAGCCATGATATACCTTATAAAACCATACATAACACTCTTTGACTAATCCAGTTCCTTTGCCATATAAAAGCCCTCTCGCCTGTATCCCATTTTTCTGTAATATTCCCTTGCCCCCACACCACTAAGCACCAGTAATTTTTCCTTATGAAATCTTCTTGCCTCCCTTTCCGCCTCCTCCATGAGCATTTTTCCATAGCCCCTGTGCTGCCATTTCCCCTCCTTTTTTCTCCCTATCTCCACCATAGGACCATGAACCTTTAACTCCCTAACGATGGCACACTCTTCACCAAAAAAGAATGGCTTATAGGGAATGCGAAGGCGACAGTAGGCAGCCATCGCCTCCCTGCTTTCAAAGGAGAGAAATATCTCTCTTCCTCCATTCGCCACATATTCTCTCCTTCTAAGTCGAAAATCATCGCCCGCATCTATTCCGAGATGCCCCACCTCCCTGCATCTTATGCATCTGCATTTCGTCCCCTTTTCCCTCATTCTTTCCTGAACAATCTGCCTCAGATTGCTTTTTTTTATCCCTGCATCAATAAGATTTGACGGAATATCTCTCTCAATCCTCTGTATTCTCACCCATTCGGGCACATACTCTTTCATCTCCGCAATTAAATCCACCGCCTTTTCTTCGTCCAATGGTTCATATTCTCCTCTTTTCCACATTTCATAAAGAGCAGAGGGTTTTACAACAAGGGTGGGATATATTTTCAGCATATCAGGACGGAATCTCTCATCGGTGAATATTTTTTTGAAAGATTCCATGTCTCTCTCATAATCACTTCCGGGCAAGCCCGGCATTATGTGGTAGCATATCTTTAAACCTGCATCCCTTGCAATCTGTGTCGCCATGATGGTATCATCTACCGTATGTCCTCTCTTCATCATATAAAGTACCTCGTCATCAAGAATCTGTGCTCCTATCTCCACCCTTGTAGCTCCCATTTCCAGCATCTTTTCCACATGCTGGAGGCGACACCAGTCGGGCCTTGTTTCCACAGTAAGGCCTATGCATCTATGCTTTGCTCCCTCATTCCATTCCTTTGCCTCTTCCAAGTTTTCTGCATTTTTTCCATTCAAGGCATCATAGCATCGCTTCACAAACCATTCTTGATAGAAAAGATCCCTTGCAAGAAATGTTCCACCCATTATTATCATGTCTATCTTATCAGTTGGATGCCCTATTATTTCCAGTTGCTTCAACCTATCTCTCACCTGGAGATATGGGTCAAAGTTATTTCTTGCAGCCCTAAGTGCGGCAGGCTCTCTTCCTGTATAACTCTGCGGGGAATAAGGAGGACCCCCAGGACATGGAATACATCTCCCATGAGGACACGGATGCGGGGAAGTCATCACCGCCACCACCGCCACTCCTGATATGGTTCTCACAGGTTTTCGCTGAAGAATTTTGATTATGTTTTCTTCCCCTCCCTCAATCTCAGCAAGGATTTCAGAATCAGAAGGAATTCTTTCTAAACCATATTCTCGAGAAAAAATTTTTTTATATTTCAGCAAATCATGTTTATTTTCTATCTCTCCTTTCTCTATTTTCTCTGCTATTTTTTTTGCAACTGTTCTTATATCATGTGTATGCAACCGTGAAGTCGTCATTATCTTTAAGATATTTCTTCAGAATATTCTCATTTTTTTCTGTGAAAGTTTCTTCGAGCCGATTTATACGATTTTTCATCTCATCATCTTCTATTTTAACTTCCTTATACAACCTGCTTATGAGTTTTACAAGGTCAACAAATATTGGAAACATTGCTTCCTGTGTTTCATATATCTCCTCAATCATTGCATCATAATATCTTATGATGTCCTCTAATTCCTCAATCTTCTTTTTGAGGATATCTCTTCTCTCTTTGCTGATTTTTTGCTTCTTTTCAGCCATTGTTTTCGTCATTGCAAAGCCAATATATATAACTACTTAAATTTTTTTAATCTCCTGTAGAGCGCCACCATAATCAATAAAGATGCAAAAAGTAAAGCAAAATTAAAGCCGGGCATTTCCTTGCTCCCGATCTTTATTGTCATGGTATAGTTCGCCTTAGCTCCCATATTATCCCTTACTTCAAGTGTAACTGTATATTCTCCCGGTTTATTATAAACGTGTACAACATCCTCATTATAGGATATGGTTCCATCACCGAAATCCCATCTCCATTCAACTATCTCTCCATCAAGGTCACTGGAAAGATCTGTGAAATTTATTTTTTCTCCTTCCTTTGGATTCTCAGGAGTTATCACAAAGTTTGCCTCCGGCGCCCTGTTATCCACCTTTACTGTTGCAGTATATGTACTTTCATCCCCCTCATCATCCACAACGGTTAATGTTACTTCATAGGTGCCTGGCTTGGAATACTTATGGGTAATCATCACGCCACTTTTTGTAGTTCCGTCCCCCATATTCCATGTATAGTTGGTTATACTCCCATCTTTATCAGTGCTTCCTGAAGCATTGAACTCTATGAGAGTGAGAGAATGTGGATTTTCTGGCTGGAATTTAAAGATGGCGACGGGAGGAAGATTACTTATCACTATTTCTTTTACAGTAATGTTTTCCATCCCGCCTCTATCCACAACGCGCAGGGTAACGTTATATCTGCCAGATTTTTCATAGTAATGTGTTGGGTTTCTCTCACTACTGGTATTTCCATCTCCAAAATCCCATGTCCATGCAACCATATCCCTTTCTCCATTCTCATCTCTTGATGTATCTATGAAGGTTATGTTCTGGAAGGTGGTGGGGGAAGGAGGATAGAAGTAAAATGATGCTTCCGGAGCCATATTTGGCATCATGGAGGCATTTTCATAATAGTCCATCAGGGGATAGATATCCTCATTTCCATAAAACTGATGGGGTATATCTCCAATACCATCGCTCCCGCTTTCATTCTGGCCCTCCCCCATAAGATAATCTTCTCCTGCATATTTATCCCAGTAGTTGCCACCAATCGGATATCTCATATTCCACATATTTTCTCCATAATCTCTGGCATCCTCAGTATTTGAAATGAAGTTGTTATGATATATGAGATTCTTATCATATGCCATAATTCCATAGAGATTTTTCCATATGGAATTATTCTTCACCGTATTATTGAATCCATGAAGTAGTATTGCATAGCTATTGTGATGTAGTAGAAGATTCTGAATAATATTTTCATCTCCGTGCACTTCAACACCAACAGTGTTATTGAAGAGTTCTCCTCCAGAAATAATGGAGAAGGAAGAGTTCAGCAGAATCCCATACTTGCCTCCAGATATGGTGAGATTAAATGCATGCAATGCAATATTCTCTGCGAAAACACCTCCATCATTTGATAAAAATGTTGAGTTTTGTATTACAGCATCCCCTTTAATAACACAAATGGCCATATTGTTATTCTCAAATTTTATTTTCTCCAGTTCACTATCGCATGAATTAAAAACATTTTTTCCATTCTCAGAAAAGTTGCAATCTTTCATGTTTATTTCAGAGTTGCTCACATTGACTCCCTCTATATTTCCATAGATGTGCAGATTATTCATTTCAAAAATCGAATTAATGCCAGATATACCAAGAGAGGAATTTCTTATTGAACCGCTTTCTGCCACAACAGTGGAAGAATCTGCATTTATGGCAACAGATGCGGAAATGTCAAAGTCGGTTAATTCTACACTGGAGCTAGTAAAATGAAGGGCAACCTCGTCACCCATTATTAAGGAATGTAGAGAAATATCTGAGTTAAATGCTCTGACTCCTTTATCATTTTCATTAAAAGTGGAGTTTTTGAGCGAAACACCTTCCATATTTTCTATGTTGAGAGCAAGAACATTTTTCTCGAAAGAGAGATTTTCTAATCCATATATTGTTGCTGTTCTCTCCATGAAAAATAGGTTCAATCCTCTTGAATTTCCATCTATTTTTGCATTTTTTATCTTAACATTATTGGTGGCTTTGAGAGAAATTCCATCACCATTGTTTCTTACAACCACATTTTCAATTTCGATGTTATTCCCATTCAGGGCGTATATCCCCTTCACATTTTTTACCAGAGTGCAATTATAGATTTTAACATTTTCTGATTCTATGACCATTATTCCCTCGCCATTGCTGGAGATGTTGGCATTTTTTACCACACCTGCATTACAGTTTACCAGAGCTATATATCCATAATCTTCATCGAGGGTGAAACCCGACATATTTATGAGATATTTTACTTCCTTGCCGTTTATGGTATTGGTTTCATCTATTGCAATATAAAAATGCTCCACTTTGCTTCCCTCCACATCGAGATTATAGGTATTATTTTCCATTGTATTATGCTCTATCATATTATTTGGAGCGAATATCAACCTCATCCCATAGATACTGCTGGAAATTGTATTATTGGCAACAAAATTTCTTTTTCCTTCAAGTATTATTCCATATTCATTCTCCTGGAGTGTATTGTTGAGTATGTTGTTGTTCTCTCCCTCAACAAAAACAGCTCCATTATTGCTGATGAAAAAATTGTTGTAAATTATGGTGAAATTCCAGATACATACAGCGACATTATTTTCCTCAAAAGATGAATTATAAACAGATATATTGCTACCATATACTCCATAGTAATTGTTCAAAAACCTACTTCCTTCAACATTACATTCCATATTATATATTCCTTTCTCGTTGTTTATGAAAGCAGCGTCATATATTTCCGTTCTCCCATCTCCCTTGAGTCCATATCCACAATTTTTCACTGCAGTATCGTTTATGAAGGCAGACCCTTCCACTTCTATTCCCGCCGAACATCCATCAACAATAGAGGATTCAATATTTCCATCCATCATATGTATTCCTGTGTCGCCACCATAAATGGATACATTATATACTTCAACACTGGAAAGAGCAGATATGGAAACAGTATTATTATAGAACTCTGTATCTCTCACAACAAAATCTGTCAGTCCCTCTACTCCTGCGGTGGCGCAATCCCCTATCCAATTATAATCTATTATCACAGGTGATAAACTATTTATTTTTATACCCCAAGAGCAATCTGATATGGTATTATTACTAATGTTCGCTGAATCCGTCAGATATATTCCATACACTGCTTCCTCGATATGGCTTTCTTCTATTAAATCATTGGGTGCATAGATTGCAATGCCATATATGCCTCCGGCAATATGGCATTTCATCATTTCATTGCCTCCACCATGGTCAATAATCCCGTAAATGTTTCCATGGAAAGAAGAATTTGTCAGGAGATTAAAATGTGAATTAATAATTACAGAGGTATTCTGAGAAGAAACGAAAACATCTGTGAGAGTATTTTGATTGCCATTGAAAATGATTCCATTATTTTTTGCTTTAACATCCGTGTCTTCAAGGATACCTCCCGTGGAATTGAATACCACACCGCAATCTCCACCATATATAGAGAAGTTAGAAATTATTATATCTGGGGCATCAAGGTAGAAGGCGCAGGAGGTGCATTCCACCTTCGCATTTATGCCCTGTATCATGACGGATTTGTTTATATAAACGTTTTCCTCATATGTGCCGGGCCTTACATATATGAAACATCCATCAGATGCATTATCCACCGCATCTTGTATTTTATTCCATGTCTTGTTGGCTGGGTCAAACACATTCTCGTCCACATAAATGTCGGCAAGCAGGATTGTTTTATTAAGATATGACTCTGTTCCGTCATCATCTGTGACAGTAAGATTTACAACATACAGGCCATCTTCCAGATAGGTATGATTCACCACCATACCAGTGGTTGTATTTCCATCACCGAAATCCCATCTCCATTCGACTATCTCCCCATCAAGGTCATAAGAAGAGGAAGCATTGAACACGATTTTCTTATTAGGTATTGGATAAGGAGGAGAGTAAATGAAATTGGCAACTGGGGGAACATTCTTTATGAATATGGTCTTCTGGCTGTAATTGAATGCACCTTCATCATCTACAAGAGTTAATTTAACCGAATAGTATCCATCATCCTGATATCTGTGAACTACTGTTTGATTTTCAGATATTGTCCCATCTCCAAATTCCCATATATATTTTTCAATGGTTCCATCATCTGTGGACTCACTCAGAAAAGTAACATTATCCAAGTCGGTCGGCTCTTCTGGTTCCCATTTGAACTCAACCTCTGGCATGCCATTATTGCTATGGATTTTTCTTGAGAAAGAAGAAACGCCATTATCATCATCCCTCACAGTGAGAGTAACTGTATACTCTCCTGAAGAAACATATGAATGATGCACCACATCCCCATGCTTTATATTTCCGTCACCCATATCCCATGTATAATTTACTATGATGCCATCTTCATCATATGATGGATCATAATGGAAGTTTGCCTGAAATTCCAGTTCGCCATCTGGTAGGCGAGTCCAGTAGAATTTTGGAACAGGAGGGCGGTTTCTCACTACAACTATCTGGCTTACACTATCTGCCTTCATTTCATTGTCCACCACTGTAAGTTGCACCGTATAATTTCCTGCTTTAAGGTATGTGTGATTCACAAAAGGACCATATGAGATGTTTCCGTCGCCAAAATGCCATGTCCAGTTTATTATGTATCCATCCACATCTGTTGAATTATCCCAAAAAAATACCTGTTGAAGTGTATAGGGATATTCCGGGGAAAAATAGAAGTTCGCTTCCGGTGGGCTATCTGCTGTGTTGATCATCTGGCTTTCAAATATAATCCCATCATCATTTTTTATGGTGAGATTTACCTCATATATTCCATTAGACGCATAGTGATGCGTAGTTTCCCTCCCATATGCAATAGTTCCGTCTCCAAACTCCCAAGTATAATTGTTGCCTTGCAGGGGAGAAACGAATTTAAATCCTCCCTCATCTTCCATATAATAGAAGGATACTTTCATCTCCTCGCCGGCGCTGGAAAATGTTATGGCAACCATCATCATAAACAAAAACACTGTGACTGATACGAATACCTGCTTACTTTTATCCTTCATGCGCATTCACCTTGACACTATAATTGTTTGGTTATTTATAAATTATTACCTTAACTCTGTCGGTTGTGGTGCTATCTAAATCTCACTGTTTCCAGATTTTTCATGGCAAGCGTTGGGATACTATATCTCTTGTATATACTTCCAGCAAGGTCAAGGCATTTTGATTCCTCTCCATGATTAACTATTATTTTCCTCGGTTTCGGTGAAAGATTTTTAACATAGTTCATGAGTTGCTTTCTATCTGAATGACCTGAAAAGCCTTCGCATGTTTCAACATTCATCTCCACCTTCACAACCTTATTGCCTACCGTAACCTCTTTCCATCCCTTCTGTATTTTTCTTCCAAGGGTTCCCTCTGCCTGGTAGCCAACGAAAACAATGCTGTTTCTCTCTCCATCAGCCCATGATTTGAAATATTCCATTACAGGTCCTCCATTGAGCATACCGCTTGTGGCAAGAACTATGCATGGCTCGCTATCATCTATTACCTCTCTCCTTTTATCATAATTCTCCACCCTCACAAAAATATCTGACATGAGAGGATTATCGCCTTCCTGGAAAATTTTTCTTCTAAGGTCAGCATTCAGATATTCTGGGTATACAGTATGAATGGCTGTTGCCTCCCATATCATTCCGTCGAGATATATTGGCACCTCCGGTATTTCCTTTTCTCTCATGAGATTTTCCAGGACAATCATGACTTCCTGCGACCTCCCTATGGCAAAAACAGGTATAAGCACCTTTCCTCTGCTTTCCAGTGTCTTTTTAACTATCTCCTTCAGTTGCTCTGCCGCCTTCTTCCTGGAGGGCTGCATATCATTTTTACCTCCATAAGTGGATTCCACTACAAGTGCTTCAAGTCGTGGAAAATGAGTAGCAGCAGCACTGAAAAGCCATGTTTTCTCATATTTTATGTCTCCAGAAAAGGCAATGTTGTATAAGCCATCGCCAATGTGAAAGTGGCAAATGGCGGAGCCCAGAATATGCCCGGCGCGGTGCATAGTGAGACGAATATCTGGTGCAATGTCTGTTGTGTCTCCATAGTTGAGGGGGATTATATTGGCTATTTCCTTTCTTATATGCTCCGAACTATAAGGCGGCTTCTTTGCCTCATCTGCACACACTCTCAAATAATCCATCTGAAGAAGAACCATAACATCTCTTGTGGGGTATGTGGTATAAACGGGTCCATCATATCCATATTTGAAAAGAAGCGGAACAAGTCCTGAATGGTCGAGGTGAGCATGGGTAACAACAACTCCATCTATGGAATCGAAGGGGAGAACTTCAGGAAGATTAAGATAGGGGGAGCCATTATCAGGAGAGGAAACATCAATTCCACAATCTATCAATATTTTGCTATCAGGAGTGGAAAGAAGAGAGCATGAACGTCCCACCTCCCTGTATCCTCCGAGGGCGGTCACCCTTATCCATTTTTCGCCATCGCCGGCACCCCTGTGAAGGCGCCTTCCCACTCTCCTGAGGAATTCCTTTCTATCATCAGCCACCATGCGGAGGTATCTCCTTATATCCTTCACAGTTCGGGAGGGTATTGGAGGGGCTCTGATGACCTTGGGTGCCCATCCTATCTCCTTCCTTATTTCATTTAAAAGGGTACCCTTCTTTCCTATCGCCACACCCGGTTTTTCTACCTCTATTGTCACTTCGCCAATATCTGGCTCGAAATAAATGTCAACAAGTTTTGCCTCCTCTGGGATGAGTTGCCTTATCTTTTCCTCTGCCTTCTCCATATCTTCCAGAACAGAGGGGTCAGGTCTTACCACTATTCTTTTCTGGAGTTTCTTTGCCAACTGCCTTACAAGTTCGCTCTGCTCCGCAAACTTTTCTGGATCTTTGGTATAGATAACCAGCTCTGCTCCTTCGAACTCTATATCCGTTATTCTTATGTCTGGAGGAATAGTTGCCCTTATCTCCTCTTCCACTCTATTCAGAAAGTCTTCAACTGTCATGAGTATAACTTACAATCCCAACTTTTTCTTTCTCTCCTCAACTTCATCACTACTTAATTCCCTATATCCTTTCTTTGTGATAACGACCACATCCATTCCATTTCCCGATGCAGAATCTCGTTTGATGGCTGCCGTGAGTGCCCTTATGACAATATCTATCGCCTCATCCTCCTTCATTCCTTCCTTGTAATTATCCTCAAGAACTCCAAAAACATATGGGGAACCGGAGCCCGTTGTGGTATAGACATCTTCTATCGCGCCTCCTGCAGCATCAAGCGAAAAGACATGGGGTCCATTGGTATCTACGCCTGCTATTATGAGCTGCACATAGTATGGATAGAACTTTCTCTGATTAAGAATGTTTGCCATAAGAGTGGCTGCACCCTTTACCGGCATTGGCTCATCTCTCTCAAGTTTATATAACTCCGCCTCTACCCTTAGGAGGCGAGCAAGAAGCTGTGCATCTCCAACCAGCCCGGCAGTTGTAAGAAGCATATGCTCATCTATCTTGAATACCTTCTGCGTGGTTTTATGGGCAATAAGAGTACCCATAGTAGCCCTGTGCTCAGCTGCTGCTACCACACCATCCCTAAATACAAGCCCCAAAGTTGTCGTGCCTTTTTTGTTTTCCATTTCCATATATTA
>CAZWEL010000002.1:0-18580 GCA_964632955.1 uncultured Thermoplasmatales archaeon
GTTCGATGGCATCTTTTATGAAATATTTTATCTTCTCCGCATCATCTCTTCCCTGCGTGGCAAAATACTTGCCGCCATATATTTCATTTAATCCAACCACCATGGTCTTTATTCCATGCGCCTCCTTATGCTCTTTAAACCGTTGAACAACATCTTTCCATCCATCAGGGCATACTATCAAAAATTCATAGGTATCAGGAAAATTTGATGGAGAGATTTCATAATCTATCCTTACTTTTCCTCCATCCTCTGAATGGAATGCAAGAATTAATTTTCTCTCCCCTCGATAGATACCACAAAATCTGGCAACAATTACTTTCCCTTTTATCTGCTTTATTTTCAGTTCTGTACCAAATGGAAAGGTGAGTATTTTTTCTCCATTGATTCCCAATGTCATAGTTTCGTTTCCTCCATGTGACAAAGGAAGATAAGAAAAAAGCAGAACAGCAGAAATCATCAGAGCAGCCAGTTTCATGAAAAATATATGCCATACACAATTATAAAATTTGAGATTCTTCTTTAAAAATCGCAATTTTATTATACCAACAAGAGATTTTATTTCATAAATGAAAAAGTTGGTTCTCTGCATAGACAGGGATAACGACCTCGGCAGGAAGGCAAATTTTCCTTCCCCCATTATCGGGAGGGAGGCTAATCTAAAGGCTGCCGAAGCACTGGCACTGGCAGATCCTGAAGATTCAGATACCAACTGCCTTTTTGCAGCCATCTCCACCTATGATGAATTGCAGCAGAAAGGAGAGGATGCGGAGATAGTCACCATATGTGGTGATATAAGTGTTGGGCTGAACTCTGATACAAAAATTGCGGAGCAACTTGATAATGTGCTTGAAAAAGTGATGGCAGATAGCGTTATTCTGGTAAGCGATGGAGCAGAGGATGAATACATAATCCCTCTGGTGGAATCGAGAGTTAAAATAGATGGAGTGAAAAGAATAGTTGTGAAACAGAGCCAGACACTTGAGGGCACCTACTACCTCATAAAAAGATTGATGGATGATGAAAAACTTCAGAAGAGATTCATGCTTCCCCTTTCCCTTATATTTCTCATATGGGGCATCTCAGCCATAATAGGAATAATATCCATCGGTTTTTCCATAATACTCATAGTTCTCGGACTTTATCTACTGGTAAGGGTATTCCATATGGAAAAAATGCTTGCACAGATGGGAAAAGAGATAATAACGGGCTTGAAAATGGGGAGAATGACTCTATTCTCATCAATACTTGCCATCCTCATGATAATAATATCCTTTGTATCTGCCTATAGATTGCTGGAAGGAAAAGGATTTCTGGCTGGAGAATATGTCATCCATTTCATAAACCAGATTCTGTGGTGGATGATAGCAGCTGGACTTCTTATTGCTCTTGGAAGATTTATAGATGCCTACTTCAAGGAAAAAAAAGTATTGTGGAGTTACTCCATTCTTCCCTTCACAGCCATCGCCTTTGGCCTCATACTGTCCGCCTCCCTCAACATTCTTCTGGAAGTAGCAAATGAAAAATCACTCCATTTCATATTCACCCAGCGTATCCTTTCCATACCATTTCTTGCAAAAATAATAGGAGGATTGCTAATGGCTTTTATAGGTAGCGTGCTTTATCATATTCTCGCTGATATATATAAGGAGGAAAAGAAATGATAGAATATATAGTTGCAATTTTTGCTTTATGGGTGATTATTCTCTATGCCGTCAGAAAATGGGGAGAGAAATATGGATTAGACATCTCTGGACCTCTCCTCCTGTGGAAAACAGAAAAGGGAAAAAGGTTGATAGATAGAATAGCCAGAAAAAAAGGATGGAAGGTATATGGAAATATCGCCATACTGATAACGGTGGTGGCAATGGTGGCAACATCCTATCTCATAATCATGAATGTTATTATATCCTTCCAGATTTCTCCTGAAAGTGCCCCTTCACCGCGCCTCATGCTGGGGATACCTGGAATAAATCCGATAATACCCATAGGTTATGGAATAATTGCTCTCGCCATAGCCATAATAGTCCATGAGTTCTCCCATGGAATTCTGGCAAGATTTGAGAGAATAAAGGTGAAGGCACTTGGCCTTGTCTTTCTTATTGTGCCGGTGGGCGCCTTTGTGGAGCCAGATGAGGAGCAGCTCCTAAAGGTGAAAAGGGCAAAGAGGGCAAGGGTTTTTGCCGCAGGACCCACAGCCAATATAGTGCTTGCCGTGATATGCCTTCTCCTCCTCTCCTTTGTTTTTGCCCCCTCCATCTCGCCCAAGGAGGAGGGCGCCATTCTTACCCAGGATTTTGGAGGCATTGAGAAATGGAGTGTAATAGCAGGCGTGAATGGTAACAGCATCTCCTCTGCTTCAGAGATAAAAGAAATACTTAAAGAAATAGATGCTGGAGAAATCTATGAAATAGAGGCAAAAACTTCCGGGAATAAAATTGCAGTAAATATTGCAAGAGGAATATATGTTGCTAAAATTGTAAAGAATTCTCCTGCAGAAGGAGTGATAGAAAAGGGAAGCATAATTTACATGATAAATGGTGTAGATATAGTCAATCAGAGCACTTTTCTGGATTTTATGGATTCCACAGTTGCAGGAGAGCTGGTGAACATCTCCCTATATCTCAATGGAAGTTTTTACAGCAAGGTAATTACTCTTGCAGACCGTCATGATTTCGTAAAGGGAGAAAAAGAAATGGGAAAAGGTTTTCTGGGAATACAGGCGTATGGAATAGAGGATGCAGTGATAGATGAATCCTACTTTTCACAGATATATAACCCCCTGAAGGGAAAATTTCTTCCCTATCTTGCTCTTCCATTTCTGGGTTTATCACCACCTCCTCATGAAATCATGAATCTCTATACTCCCTCACCACTCTTCTGGAGTTTTTATAATCTGCTTTACTGGATTTTCTGGCTGAACTTTGCGGTGGGCACATTCAATGCCCTCCCTGCGATACCCCTCGATGGAGGGTATATATTGAAGGATGGAATCAACTATCTCTTTTCACTCATCCCGAAAACAAGAAAGAGGGCGGATAAGATTTCCACCATGGTTTCCAGTGTGATTTCCATACTTTTATTTATATCGGTATTTGCCATAATCCTGATACCGCGGCTGAGGGAGATTATCTCTTTCTGATATAGAGAAATGCAACACAAACAACAAGGAAGAGAACCAGTGGAGGAATAATCCATATCGTCTCACTTTTTATTGTTTCTGCAGATGTGGAGTATAACACCATCTGTTTTGTTTCTGTATTGTAATAATGGTCATAATTCCCATCCCCATTGGAATCAAAGAATATCTCATCCACTCCATCGTTGTCCATGTCTTCCAGCATTACATCTCTTGTGGTATTTGAATCTCTATCCCAATATACATATTCTCCCTTCTCCTCCACCCATAGAAGATAGCCGATTTCATTTCCAATGCTAACATTTATGGTGCCGGTGGAATTGGTGGGGGATGAACCAATTTCAATCTCTATAGCATCGGGAACATCATCCATATCATAATCTGATGGAATTTCAAAATAATATGTTGATGAAACGTTAAAGTTCTCATTGGCTGATGAATCCACTGCCTTTATGTAGTAATAATACTCACCCGGCTTGCTATACGAGGTTTTGAAATAGAATATGCTGTTTCCTGCCTCCTTCATCTCGTGTGTTTCCTCCTTTCCATCAATACCTATTATTATCATTGCTTCTTTTATGCCACTTTCATCATGTATGTATGCAGAAATATTCACATCTCCTTTAATAACCTGTCTGGCATCTGGAGGATTTATGGAAATTGCTTTTATTGTTGGACTATCTGTTTCTATTCCTTCATATACTATCCTGAGTTGCCTTTCCTCACTCTCCGCAAGATTTGGTATATTGGCAGTATCCCATGCCTTTATCACCACAGTGTAATAGCCGATGTTATTGAAGGAAGTAGAAAAGTAATAAAGGTCTGTTGTGCCCACTCTTTTCATGCAGTGGGATATTTCATCACTTTCATTTGATATATACACAATCGCCTTGTCTATGGTGGTATCGGCATCGAAAATGGTAGCAGATATGTTGACCATGTTGCCCATGCTCTGTATCTCCGGCTGGATAGTTATTTCTTCTATCACCGGAGGCGTAATATCATTTCCTCCCCCCACCTTTATATCCTTTATCACCACATTATCTGCAGTATTCTTTTCCTCCTGGCATGTCGCCTGCACCATTATATTATGAACTCCCTCCTCCTCTGCCTTCCAGAGATATGAAACTTTCACCCATCCCATGCCCTCTATGAACTCCTCAATGCCCTGCTCCGTGATTAGGACAAATTTTCCACCTCTCTCCTCAAAAATTCTTATTGTGGCCGTAGCGTTGGCATGCCCGAGGTTGTGAACTATTATTGATATATTTACCGTATCATTTTTCTGGGGATGACTCGGGGAGAAGAGAACATCTTCGGCACTTATCTTTAAATCGGGTTTAGCCTCCACTGTTATAAAATCAGGATACCAATTATTGTTCATGTCGGATTCTGGAATTTCACCATTCTCATTTATTCTTGCAATGATTTTCCATTTTCCTTTGCCATCATCCTTTCCATAAGTAGCAAACCATGAAAAATCAATCTTTTTGCTCTCACCTATGGCAAGTCCTGCTATGGATTTCTTCATTTTTATATATTCTCCCTCTTCCTGATATATGGTGAATGTTATATTTACGGGAGTATCTACATCAACAGATTTTTTGCCTTCATTTTTTACATATACAGTAAAATTTACCTTTTCCCCTTCTTTTATGGCGGAGGGATGTTCTATTTTATAAACATTCAAATCTGCCGCCTCATCAACAGTTATGGGAATGCTCTTTTCTATTCTGTAATCAGAGCCGTCCGCCATTATTATGTCCAATCTCCAATTACCCTTTTCTGCACTTCCTGAAAATGTGTAAAAGTTATCAAGTGTCCACTTCGTTCTATCCGTAGAATTGAAGGGCTGAAAAGAATATCCTATGTCATCTATATATATGGTGCCCTCGCTTCCCTCCTCTTTGGCAACCATTCTTATTTCAATGGCTGATACCCTTCCGCCCGCCTTTCTCCAGGAATTTAGAACCTTTGAGGGAATATCATACCTGTGCCACTCTCCATCCCCCACAAGTTCATTTAAATAAACATGATGAAATCTCGGTTTTGAGCCGATGGTGAGAAGAGTATAGTTTAACATAACATAAGCAGAAGATTTCTCCACATTATACCAGAAATAAAGCTCCGGTATTTCCGAGAGAGAGATACTGTATGTGATATTCTGCCTCAATCCTGCAACATCTCCTATCGCCACCTGCCTATTCTGATAATTCCAGCTGCCTTCATAGTTGGCAAATCTCAGTTCAACTGCTTTGTCTCCAGAATGAACAACATTGCTCTGGAATTTAGAAGAGGTGGTTTTCTCATTGGAGGCATAGAGATATGTATAACCCTCCTCCTCAAAACTCGGATCTGGAAAAGGCATTGATGTCCTCACAACCTTTGATTCTGGGGAATAGAGTTTTGCCATTATCTCCCTGGGAGCAGCAACACTTTCCACTTCCATGTGATCTATAGAATTCATGCCTTCCACACCGGCAATATAATAGCGAGGGGATGTATCCACATTACTCCACCATCCATGACTCCTATTGGTGAATATCTGGATGTCAACATTGGGTGTCTCTATCCAGAGGGAATCCAGATAGGCAACAACCTCATGCTTTTCTATCGAAATATTGGAATTTGTTATCTCAACCTTAAAAGAAATTGTTGTGCTCTTCTTATTTTGCAAATAGGAAGTGATATTCTTTGTTAAATCCACCCATCCTCCTGTGGATTCGCCGCCTTCTATGGATTCTCCATCCACTGCGAGATGCCATTGGGCTCCATCAACATCAAAGATGGTAAATATCTTTGCGTGGAGTATGTAGTTTGTTTTCCCCTCATCTGGTACATTTATGGTCTGGGAAACTTTGGCATAACCTGGAGTCCATATGTAGCCATTTCCAAGCATTCCTCCAGAATATATTCTGTAACATCTGTCATTTTCTACAGGATCATCTGCATATCCGATTTCCCATTTTAAATTTCCTTCAGTAGTATTCTTCCATTGAGTAGAATGTACATCCTCAAACTCACCATTTCTAAATCCTGCTTTTATTCTTGAAAACTCTCCTATTTTTTCACCATTTTCCACAGTGTCCCAGTATATGTAGTAAAATCTTCTCTCATGCGGACTTAAGCTGCCGTCCATCGTCCATATTACAGTTATGTTTGCATTTTTTACGGCATCATAATCATCGGAGAGTATGATTTCTCTTCCAACATTCTTAACCGCCTTCCAGGTATCATTGTCCAGTGAATATTCCACTACTCTAACAGAAGGAGGATAGAATGTTCTTTTTGAAAAGCTTCCCGCCTGAAGATAAGATATATTTTCCATGAGTTCAGTGAAGTTTATGTTGCAATACACCATCTTATCAGAATAAACGAATCTCTCTCTTTCCCCCATCATGGAAGCAGTTATAGGCACGCGATAATGCCAGTTGCTGTTCCACCATTCTGCATTTTCGGGTGAAGGAGGAAATGGCGGATAAATTGGTTTGTTAACCTTCACTTCAATGCTTATAAGGTTATTATCCTCATTCTCCTCCTCTATTCTGCTGTTGTAATCCGCGAATATAAAAAGAGTGTGGCTGCCCTCCTTTGCCATCCAGTAAAGATTTACGTACTGCTCTTCCCCACTGCCAAGAGAATCTATTTCCACTTCATAAACTGCATCGGTTCTGTTGTCAACGAAAAGGGCAACGCCCACATTCTGTGCTGCTGCCCCGCTGTTGCCCACGGTAACATTTATTATTACCTGGTCTCCCTCGTAAATCTGCTCTGAAGAAAGGGAGGCATCCTTAAGATATATGTCTGGTAAGCCCTGAGAAACTGCAGATGGCATAGTAGAGGATACAAAAAGCACTAGTGCGACTAATATTATTTCTCCCTTCAATTTCACACCCCTTTAATCTAATTTTTGGTTATATAATTTATGGTATATATGGGATGAAAGCCAGTATATCCATTTCATCCCTCGCAACTTCATCACCATATGCGTAAACCTTTATATAATGTTTGCCAAAGGTGAAGGAGTTAACCGTCCACTCATAGGGCGGCGAATACACCCATTTCCACATTCTGTCATCCATGGCGAATATCACCTTGTCCACATCTCCATCCACCTCCGCAACCACGTTCACATGTCCTATTATTACCGTAATCCCCCTCATCCCCAGATACCATGTCCTCACAATTATGGGAATTATGGGCCTGCTGAATATGTAGAGATAGCCCTCCTTTGGCTCCTTTATCTCCACATAGGTTTTTACTGGCTTGTTCCCCATCTCAGCCATTGAAGCAGCAAAAAGTTTTGCCACCTTCGCTGCATATGTGAAATTAATTTTATCTATGCTATCTTCTGGAGAATGCCCATAGGGATAGCCGTCGTAATGGGCTATGAATATGGCATCATATCCATAATCAATGTATGCCTGATGGTCACTACCAGGATAATTTGGAACTCTTTCCACATTCAGATTTATCATATCATAATATTTCTCTGCAATGCCCATCACAAAATCTGTCAGATGTTTCCCTCTTTCTGTTTCAAAAATCCTGATATATTTTCCTCCCTTCTCCGTTTCAGCATATCCAACCATGTCGAGAT
The DNA here is from genome assembly GCA_964632955.1 of uncultured Thermoplasmatales archaeon. Classification (GTDB taxonomy): domain Archaea; phylum Thermoplasmatota; class E2; order UBA202; family JdFR-43; genus JAGGZK01. The sequence continues at coordinate 7,737 of CAZWEL010000002.1, forward strand.
TGAAAACTGCAATTATCTTCTCTCCCTCCTCATAGGCATGCATCGCATAATTATAACTCCCATATGTTCCCTCCTCCTCCCCTGTATATATAATAAATTTCAAAGTATGCACGAAATGATAATGGCTCAGCACCCTCGCCATTGCCATCACCACCGCCACTCCTGAGCCGTCATCATCTGCTCCCGGTGAAGTGGGAACAGCATCTATATGGGCGCCCACAATTATGGTATAATTATCCTTTCCAGGGAGTGTTGCCACAATATCTCTATCCTCAAATCCGCTCATTTTCCATTCAAAATATTCTACATTGAGACCCATGCTATCAAATTTTTCATACACCCATTCCTCGGCGTTTCTGCATTCCGGGCTTCCGGTATATCTCACTCCAAACCTTTCAAGATTGGCGAGATAATATTCTATTACTCCGGGAGTAATCTGCTTTATTATTTTTTCAGTGGTTGACTCATTTTGGGCAAGGGAGGGAAAAGGAGCAACAATCAAAATCAGTGCTGCGATGATTGCCAGATATCTCATATTTAGAAATATAAAGATTATTTATATCTCTTCTCTTCCTTCTCCTTTCTGCAATAACTTTAAATATGCATAAAATCTTTCTTTAGTGATTGGCATGGAGGAGATATACGGAATCGAAGAGTTTAAAGCGAATTTTAGGAGAGTAATAGATGAGATAGACATGATTGTCAAAGGCGCCTATAAAGAAAAGGAGGCGCTTGAGAAGCTCAAAAATATTTTTTCAGATGAACAGATAACACGGCTTGAAGAACTTATGGAGGCAATGAAAAAAAGAATCAATGATGCAGAAGAGAGAGCACTCGCCTCCCTTCAGGAAGCAGAAAGATACAAAAATGAACTGGAAAAGGAGAAAACAAGGCTGGAAAAACTTTGGGATGCCTACAAAAAGCAGGAAGACGAACTGATGGAAAAGGATGTGAGAACAGAGGAATTGGAAAGTATGCTGGAGGAGAAAGAAAAAGAGATAGAAGAATTTAAAAAACAGATAGCAGAAATGCAGGAATTAAGGGAAAAATATGAAGTTCTGGAAATGCTTAAAAAGGAGCTGGCAGAAAAACAGAAGGAACTGGAGGAACTCAAAATAGAAATGGTGAAGGAGAGAGAGGCAAAATCATCTCTTGAGAAGGAGGTGGAGGAACTCAGGGCTTACATCCCATACAAAAAGCAGGTGGAGGAACTCACAGAAAAATTGAAGGAACTGGAGCCATTAAAAGGAATGGAGCATTATAAAGAAAAATACAAGGAAATAGAGGAACTCTACAGAAAGGAGCAGGAGAGGCTGGCAAAGCTTTTCAAAAAATATGAAGAGCTTTCAAAGGAGCATGAAGAAGCAATGGAAAAACTTCAGAAATGGGAGAAATGGTATAACGAAAATAAAGAATACATAGAGATGGCTTCCAATGCTTTCAGCAAATTCAAACTTCCAGAGTAGATGATCTATTTCCTCTCAAGGTCTTCCCCGCCATAAAATATATGCTGTATTTCTGTATAGAGGTCTTCCATACCCTCCCATGTTTCTGAGGAAAGAGGAATGAAGGAGGTGGTGGCTTCCATTTCATTTATTATCTCCATTATCCCTTCACTCATCTGAGAATAAAGGGAAGAGGTGGATATCAATGCCTCTCTAAGTTTATCCGGTTCTTTACCCCATTCAATCATTTTTTCCAGAAGTTTTTCATCAATTATATCTGCCTTTGTTAGCACATTCACCATAGGAACATCAAGACGAAACTGGGTGGTGGCGGAAAGCATCATCTGGGAAACAAAATGAGAAGGGAGGGTGGCAAGAGCAGGGTCTATAAGGAAAGCAACAATGGATTTTTCTTTCCCAAGGGAGTCTATTATCACCTTTCCGGCGCTTCTGAAAACAAAAAGTTCAAGTTGCCCGGGAGTGTCGAATATCATATAATCGGCAGAATACTCCTCCACCCTCTCCTGCAGTTCTACAACATTCAACGCAAGCATGTCGGCACATACCACCTGCGCCCCGTTGGGACCAAGGTTATAATCCCTCATCACCTCTCCCAGAGAAATCCATTCCCTCACGTCTATTTCCGGGGAATAGGGGAGTTTTTTTACTCCCGGATCGAGATTCACCACTATGGTATCATATCCATTTCTTTTACACCATTCATGAAAAGAGGAAGCAAGGGTGCTTTTGCCAGAGCCAGCAGTTCCAGTGAGGTAGAGGTGTATCATCCTACAACCTTATCTGCTCCATGTGGGTGATCCTTTTCTTTATCAACTCCTCAGTTCCTATATCATGCCTTATAAACACATCTCCTCTAACATGCTTGAGGCATCTCTCACATATCCTCTCTGCCTCTTCTATCTCATCTGCTATTCCAACCATCGCCAGGCTGCGGGAGGTGGTGGTATATATGTTTCTATTTACTTCATTCACAGAGGCATAGAAAAGCAGGCCGCCTTCTCTCCTTATTGCCTTCTCATCCACCTCTATTTTTGCCCCCGCCACAGGATTTGTTCCATAGCCACGAGGAACCACATATTTGCATACGGTGCTTTTTCTTTCAAATCCAATCTTCATTCTGTTTAAATTCCCCTCCACCATAGCCATGCATATGTCCACAAAGTTGGTTTTCAGTATTGGAAGTACGTTCATGGCTTCGGGGTCTCCAAATCTGGCGTTTATCTCTATCACCTTAACTCCCTCCCCCGTGAGCATGAACTGCCCATATATAACTCCCCTATATTCTCTCCCCTCTCTTCTCAATGCCTCCACTATCTTCTGGAGTATGGTGGCTGCCTCTTCATAATCATTGGAGTTCATGAATGGAAGGATGCCACTCTTATGGCTGTAGGAGCCCATACCTCCTGTATTGGGTCCCCTGTCGTCGGGCAACAGCCTTTTGTGGTCCTGAACAGCAGGCATTGGATATATGGTAGAGCCATCGCAGAATGCCTGCAGAGTAAATTCTTCTCCCATCAATTTTTCCTCTATGAGCACTCTGTGTTGCCCGCCTATTCCTTTCTCTATAACTTCCCCTATATAATCCTTCGCCTCCTTCAGAGTTTTGAAGTGATCTCCATATACCCTCACACCCTTTCCCCCTGTAAGCCCTATGGGTTTTATGGCAACAACCCCATCCATTTCTTCAACAAACTCCATTGCCTCCGCAACATCAGAAAATACTTCACACCTCACACTTCCTGGAATGGAATACTTTTTCATGATTTCTCTCATGAACTCCTTGTTTGTCTCTATTTCAGCTGCCTCCCTAGTGGGAGATGCAACCTTTATTCCACTTTCCTGGAGAGCATTTCCAACTCCTGCCTCCTCGGGGGCTTCGGGACCTATTATCGCCATATCTATTTTCCTGCTAACAGCATATTCCACCACCTTGCTTGTGTCCTTCTCATCATGGAGAAAATAATCGGCAGCAATTCTCTTTATGCCGGGATTGGAATTTTTCATGAAAGAATATAGTTGGGCGCCGCCCTCCACCACGGCACTGCAGATGGCATGCTCTCTTGCCCCACCTCCTATAACTAAAACTCGCATTAAAATGTATAGCAGGAGAGATAATAAATTTTTAGTCAAAATTATTTTAACTCTTCTATTTCATCGATTTTTTCATGAGTCAGATATTCCATCAACTTTTCTCCCGCTTTTCTTACTTCTTCACTCATCTCTCCATACATGTTTTTCGGCTGGATTCCTATAACCACAATTTCTGCCCTGCAATTCTTCTCCACATGATTTATGAAGATGGAAAGAGGCAGGGAATGGGTGGAAAAGGAAGCCATGCCCATTTTATCCTTTGGAATTTTTCTTATCTCCCCCGCCTCCAGTCCCATCTCAGCAGCATCCACGATTACTACCTTCTCCGGCTTATATCTTATAACCTTTCCAATGTAATTCTCAGGCACCGTGGAGCAGTCCATGGCAACCCATCCATCCTTCCTGAATTTTCTTGCAATATACACACCAATACCATCATCGCCCCTCATGTCATTTCCTATGCCCAGCAGAATTTTCATTGAGTTAATAGAAAAAACCATTTATAAATTTGTCATATAGTTCTCATGGAATTTGCAAGAATGTCCTGGAAAGAGATAAAAAAGCTTCCCCACGATGCCATCTTCTTCCTTTCCATAGGTCCCATGGAGGCACACGGTCCCCATCTTCCCATCTCCACCGATTTTGAGATAGCAAGAAAGGTGAGGGAAGAAACAATGAAGATGATGGAGGAAAGGGGCTACACCTGCATATCCTTGCCTCCTCTTCCAGTTGGCTCCTGCAAATCCCTGCAGGGATTTCCTGGAACCATGTCCATAAAATGGAAGACCCTTTCCAATCTGATATACGACTACATAAAATCGATATCACAACATGGATTCAGATATTTTGTAATAATAAATTTTCACATGGATATTGTACATCTCAAGGGGATATATAAAGCCATGAAGAGGTTGCGAAGAGAAGGAATAAAAATTGTTGAGCCACTTTCCCCATGCTATTTCAGGGGAGAACTTTTTGAGGATATAAGAGGGGAAGTGCATGCAGACGTAAAAGAGACATCTCTTGCTCTTTATCTATTTCCCCACATGGTAGGAGATTATCGAATAAAGGATGTGCATGTAAATTTCAATGTTTTCAATGCCATGAAAAGTTTTCTGGAGGTCGGTGCAGAGGATGCATACATAGGAAGCCCATCAAAGGGAAATAAAGATTATGGAGAAAAACTCTTCAAAAAAATGGTTGAGTGTTGCGTTAACTCATCCATAATGCTTGGGGAAGGAAAAATAAAGGATTTGCCAGCAAAAATAAAAATTCTGATAAAAATATAAAAGAGGGGGAATCACTTCACCCCAAGAATGAGAGGACCAAGGGCAAAACCGTTTGCTGTCTTTGTGGCGCCTCCTGCCTCCACCTTTATGCTAACAGGACCTATTCCAAAGACCAAGCCAGATTTCACCACCACTTCACTGTTTGCAGGTATGTTTATGGTTCCGCTTTTCTCCCCACCTATGAACACCAGCCCATCTAGTGTAATGCTCCATTCCACATTTTCTGCGTCCGCAGTCCCTGTGTTTGCTATTGTCGCCTTAACACCGAAACCTCCCTTTATTTCGGTTATGCCGAGGATTGGAGATGGAGGATATCCAACGCTATCATAATATATGTCTGCATTTCCATCCCTCATATCAGTCCACATTATGTTGCCTCCAGTGGCAAGTTTTGCTGTTCTGTATTCATTGAAGATGCTCCCATCCACATCATTCACCTTTACAGGTTCACTCCATGTTACCCCTCCATCGGTTGTATGGGAAACATATATGTCGTTGTCAATCAAAAAGGTGCAGGTGGCTCCCTCACCATAGGCAACAATGGAAGGATATACCTCGTCCTTTGCAGGATCTGTGGCTATATTGCTTGTGCCCCATGTGGCGCCGCCATCGTGGGAATAAAAGCATATTATGTCCTGCTTTCCAGGTATCGATATATCCGCCTGGCATACAACATAGATGTATCCATTCTCAGCAGCCACATCGGGATATGTGTTCTCCTCGCTCCCCCCAAGATATGACCAGTTTATCTCCCATATTTCCTGCCACCAGTTGTGAACATCTGCTATGGCGAGAAGAATATCTCTTCCCTGCTCGGGTCTGCTATCATTGTACTGATCCCAGGCAGCATACAATATGCCATTGCTCCTGTCGATATCTATGGATGCATGAGCAGAGTTTGGATATGAATTCCACCACCATATCCATCCACTGTTGGAGTCGGAGTAATCGGCCCAGTTAAAAATGGGGATATGCTCTCCTGCCGCATCTTCATAATCGCTGCTACCGGTGTCTGCTATCACCCCATACCACCATGTAGCATCACCAACATCGCTGTATCCGGCTATATCAGGGCTTTCCCTGTCCCTCTGACTATAATCTGTCCAGTCCCAGTAAACGAGACTCCATGTTGAGGTGTCGGTGGGGTCATCCACCCTGAGAACATACTGGGCAGAACCTTCGCAATCGCTGGGATCTGGAGCAAAGGTTCCAACGAAGGTACTTCCCGAGCCCCAGTAATCAATGGCTGGATAATCATAGGCACCCTCCAGATTGAAGTATGCTCCGCCCTCCCATGTGGAGCCGCCATCCATGGAATATACATATATTATGTTGGAATTCAGTATGTCCATCTGCAGCGTGTAGGCGGCGAAGAGATTGCCATCCGCATCTTTTTCAAGAGAGGGATGCATTTCTGTATCCTCCGTGTTTGCCACCGGTATGCTTGATGGCATTACCATGGCATGCAAATCAATCTTTCCTGCCATTTCTGCCTTTTTTGGCATGGTAACCTTATCCATATTCACCTTTATGGGCGTATAGAAATTTTTGTTTTCCTTTTTTTCTTCAAGAAATCCCTGTGCCGGCAGCAAAAGCATCACACAAACAGCCAGAATCAATATCCTCTTCAACATTTTATTGCCTCCAAACATAAATTCATCGAGCATTTATAAATTTTACAATTCGCAAAAGAATTTATAAAGGACTTAAAGATTATCCCCATGATATTTGGGATACCTCTATGGATTATACTTATATTGGCATTGATTCTGCTGGTGGGATGGAAAATAATAAAGTTTGCCATAAAACTTCTTCTTGTCATGCTTCTCCTTCTATTCATTCTAGGAATAATATATGTTGCCTCTCTCATAATATAGTCAAGTGATGTACCTTCTTCTTGTTATATCCACAGCCCTCTTCTCCTTCGGTTTCTCCATGAAAGAAAAGAAGAGAGAGAAGGAGAGAAATGGGAATATGAAAATGAGCGTCGTCACCGTCCACATTCCCTTCAATATGCCCAAAAGATGAAGAACCAAAATACCAAACGCCACAAGGATGGCAGCCAGCAGGTATCGCCGGTGACGCTCCATATTCAATAATTTATATCATGCAGATATATTAAATTTTCTGAATTGTATGGCAGTTTTGAAATCATATATTCAGAAGGAAAAATTCTTCCTCCCTTCCCACCATCTCTCCATCGTTCCAGCATTCAACTTTCAATCTGTGCTTTCCGAATGCCTTTTCATCGCATATCCATGAAAAAGGAGGAGCATTGTCCTCACATTTTTTTACCCCATCAAAATAGAATGAGATGCCGCTGCAATTATATCCCACCACAAATTCAATCTTTCCTATAGAAATGAGATTTCTCCATTCCATGACCTTCTTTCCAGCAATATAAATCCCATTTTCAGGAGCAATATTTATGTAATCAATTACAGGAAGAAGAATGCATGAAGGATGAAGGGCATCGTGATATATGCTATTTTTCGCCACAATATGGCTTTCATTTTTCCTGATTGCATCGCCCGTGTTTGGGTTCCTTTCAAATGAGGGATAGCTGCTGGAGGTTATATCTACCCTTATTCTGTGCCCTGCCCCAAAAACAATTGCTGTATTACCCACGGATATGTTGAGAAGACATTCTCCATCTATAAAGTCCTCCCTTTCAAAACCCTTTCTATGGCGTGCCATCAGCACTCCATCCGTCACATAAATTGATGTACCATCCGGATATACATCACAGAGACGAATAAAAAAATCCGTATCCTTTGCTGTTGAATTTATCCACAAACTTGCCTCAACATTCCCTGCTATTGCAAGAGGTTTTTCAAGAGGAGGAGTTGTATAAACAAGAACATCCTCTCTCTTCTCTACCTCATTCTGCCTCATGGGTCCAGATTCAAAAACAAGATTCCTTCCTCCTATTGTGGGAGCAGGAGCAGAGGGATCATAATAATAAAAATCTGGACTCTCATTTCCCGGCTTCTCTTCATTGAGCAACCCTCTCTCATGGAGATAAAAGGGTGTTGGATGAGATGCATATGGCTGCCATTCACTGCTCACCCACCATTCATTTCCTACAGTATCGGAAGGAATATAACCATAATCTGTTCTGCATTCTCCCATCATGTAAAATCTTACCTTCTCATCCATTATTCCCGTTTCCTCTCCCTTCATCCAGTAATTCATCCAGTTGAAGGTTTCATGAGGAATATCGAAGATGGAGTTGATCGGATATGTGAGGTCTCCCTGCTGGGTGCCAAAATTTCCATGTGTCCATGGACCCATAAGCAATTTCTGGTCATCCCTCCACTGAAGCCCTATGAATGTATTTATTGTTCCCTCGGCAAAAAAATCATACCATCCTCCTACATGATATATCGGTGTGTTTACCCTTTCATATCTTGTGGATAAATCCATTGCCCGCCAGAAATCATCATAGAGATAATGCTCCTCGAATAAAGGAATCATGTATTCCGCATCCTCCTCCTTAAGCCATTCCTCCGAATCCCTCCTCCATTCTCCTCCAGGATATATGGCATCATACATGTTGGAGGTGGCAACAGCAACCATCATGCATGTTATATCTCTCGCCCCTGCCGCCATGTAGCCGGCTATTCCCATGGCGGAGCCGCCCCACATCGCCACCTTCCCATTGCACCATTCCTGCTTCAGAATCCATGATATGGTATCATTCCCATCCTGCCTCTCCCCCCACCCCTCATCCATGAAGGGCATGAATTTTCCCTGAGATGCATGGGTGCCCCTCATATCTTGGACAACAAGGGCATAGCCATTCCTGAGAATCTGTTTTATGAGCAATGTATCTGTGCTATTTTTGTCGTAGGGGGTTCTTATAAGGATAACGGGATATTTTCCATCTCCCGGCAAATAAACATCGGTTGCCAGTTTGATTCCATCCCTCATTTCCACCATGTATGTTTTTTTTATGAAATCGTTGTTGCCCACTACAAAATTAAAGGGGAGAAGAAGGAAAAGGATAGCAATGGCTAAGGCAGCCCTCACCATTCTTTTGCTATCTTTTCCATCAGGTAAAGCAGATATTTCCAGAATTCCTGCACTGTCTTTATTTTCACCCTCTCATCAGGGCTATGGGGATGCTCTATTTGCGGTCCAATAGAAATTATCTCATCTATGCCTGTAATGTCTCCTATAACACCCGTTTCCAGTCCCGCATGGATGGCAAGCTTCTTCGGCTCCTCTCCATAGAGTTCCTTGAAAGCATCGGAGGCAATCTTAAGCAGCTTTGAGTTAAGATTTGGTTTCCATCCCGGGTATTTGCTTCCCTCCTCCACTTCTGCTCCTGCAAGCTCACCTATACATCTTATGCTCTGCATCAATGCATCCAGCGCAGAGTTGATGGAACTTCTGGAACTCATCACCACCTCCGCCGCCTCATCAGTTTTTATGGTGGCAAAGTTGGTGGATGTCTCCACAAGTCCCTCCACCTCCTGGCTCATGGCTATAATTCCGTGAGGCAATGCCATCATCATTTTTATCAGTTTTTCATTGCTTTCCCTGTCCAGCACCTTTTCTATGCTGCACTCCTCCATCTCTATTTTTATATCTGGATCGGAGGCGGAAAATTCATCTCTGAATTCCTTCTCCATCTCTGCTATCTTACCCTTAACATCTCCATCCGCCATCACCACAGCCACTGCCTCTCTTGGAATGGCATTATGCTTGTCTCCTCCCTCCACACTGCTTATCCTTGCATTTAGGTTGTAAATTACTCTCGCCAGCAGCTTTATGGCATTAGCCCTCCCCTTATGAATCTCCACTCCAGAATGGCCTCCTTTCAATCCCTTCACAAATATCCGGTATCCCTTCCCATCTGCATTTTCGTATTTCAATGGAAGTTTTATGGTTGAATTCCCTCCTCCAGCACATCCTATATATATCACTCCAAAATCCTCGCTGTCAAGATTTATGAGTAACTTCCCTTTTATGAAGCCCTTTTTGAGGTTAAACGCACCAGTTAGCCCTGTCTCCTCATCCACTGTAAAAAGAAACTCCAGTGGCCCATGCTTTATATCCTTTGCCTCCATGAGAGCGAGAGAGGTGGCAACCCCTATGCCATCATCTGCTCCGAGTGTTGTCCCCTTTGCCTTCACCCATTCTCCATCCACATATGGCTGTATTGGATCTTTGCTGAAATCATGCTCCACATCCTTATTCTTCTCACACACCATATCCATATGGCTCTGGAAGGTTATCATGGGGGCATTTTCATATCCGTTTGCTGGCTTTCTCACCACAACATTGCCTATCTCATCCCTTTCCACTTCCAAGCCGAGATTTTTTGCCACCTGAACTATGTATTCTGCAATCTTTTCCTCGTGCTTGGAACATCTTGGTATTTTGCAAATCTCCTCAAAATATTTCCAAATAAGCTTTGGCTCTAAATTTTCCAACATAAATGTGTAATGGCAGAATATATATAGAATTTATCCTCAGACAAATTATTTATATCGCATCCACTTTCCTTTTTCCATGTTCTGTCCCAAATGTGGTTCCCTCCTCTATCCAGAGGGAGAATACATGGTCTGCAGAAGATGCGGATACAAGCAGAAAAAGGAGGGGGAGAAAATCATAGTTTCCAAAAGGAGGGATCTTGACTCTGCAATAATAGAGGAGGACATGCAGCTTCTTCCGAAAACCCACGTGGTGTGTCCAAAATGCGGACATAACGAGGCATATTGGATACTCCGCCAGACGCGGGCGGCGGACGAGCCCGAAACTAGGATATATACCTGCACAAAATGCGGGTATAAATGGAGAGAGTATTAGCATAAGGAATGGTTAAATATATCTCCGCATTTTTTCTTCATGAGTGGAAAGATTGTTGCTCTGGCATTAATTTTTCTTCTTTCCGCATCATCTCTTGGAGGAGTGGTGGAAACAAAAATAAAAGATGATGACAAAGAGATTAACCCTGCTTCATCTGGCGGAGTTGATGAAAAAATTTTCG
>CAZWEL010000003.1:0-17908 GCA_964632955.1 uncultured Thermoplasmatales archaeon
TCTGGCATCTTTATCCCCTCCAACCGGGGAATAGTGCCAGAAAATAAAAATTTTCTATTTATTCAACACAGCAACAATAACACAAAAATTTTTAATACCAAAATTTATTAATCAATGGGGGAATATGATGGATAAAAAGAGGAGAAAAATAATTTGGGTTGTGGTAATGATATTTCTATTTTTACCAATAAACGCATTGAGTAATGATGCAGAGAAAACTTCTATAAATCTAAAGAATGTCCCAGAGGAAAAAGATTCATTTAATACTTTTACTCCTTCTCAGGCATATCTCCAAGAAAACCTTGCACCAAACCCTTCATTTGAATACAGAAATGGGATCTTGCCCGATGGATGGGAACATACAAACTCTCGTTATGCAAAATTTCTCTGGGATGGTGCGTATGCTCATACAGGAGAGAGATCGATAGGGATTACGGATATAAAAACAGCACGCACTGGTCCAAATTGGCATAACATCGAGCCAATACCAATAGATCCAATAAACAATACATATGCTCTGGGAGTATGGTATAAATACTATACACCACCCTCCCAGTATAGTGGTGGGTATATTAGCATAACTGGATTGGATAAGAATGGACATCAGGTGGGTTTTACCTGGATGCTTTATTTGCCCTATGTGGATAATGAATGGCATTATTTCCAATATATATGTAATCCCTATTTCAATCAAAGTAAACTGGAAGAAATAAAATATGCGAGATTGAACCTCTGCTATTATACATGGAGGGAAGTCAACTCCTCTGAAGGCATTCGTTTTGACGATGTATTCTTTGGTGAAGGAGAATTTCCTGTAATCGAAATAGGAGATATTCGTGGATTTTTTGGCACTATTTCAATAACTGTAAGAAATGCTGGTAACGTAGATGCTGAAAACATTCCATGGGAAATTAGAGTGATACCTGCTATTGGAGAAATATTTACTGGCGAAAACACAGGGGGAGTCATTGATAAATTGCCAGCAGGCGCAGAAACAAAAATAAAAAGCAATTTCATTTTTGGATTTGGCGGCGCTAATGTCTTTATAACAGTTGGTGAAAAATATGAGATATTGGGCTATACAATCGTTGGTCCTCTGCTGATAAAGATGTCATAAATATAATGCAAAAATAGACCAACAACCTTTTCCTTATTTGATCCGCATGGAAGGAAACCCAAAAGGATAAATAGCAAACCAATTTATTTCCCCAATGCTCAAAAATTTTGGTGATTCCTTAAAAAGCGCCTTCCGCAAGATTGCCAACGCCCCCTTCATTGATAAAAATCTTATAAAGGAAGTTGTCCGTGATATCCAGCGCGCTCTTATTGCAGGAGATGTGAATGTTAAGCTCGTTCTTGAAGTTTCGAAGAGAATAGAGAGGAGAGCGCTGGAAGAAAAACCATTGCCAGGAATGAGCAACAGAGAGCATGTGCTCCGCATTCTCCATGAAGAACTGGCGTCCATTCTTGGTAAGGGAAGAGAACTGCCAATAAAAAGGCAGCGAATAATGATGGTTGGGTTATATGGGCAGGGAAAGACAACGACTTGCGGCAAACTGGCAAAAATGTTCCAGAAAAAGGGAATGAAGGTGGCTTTAGTAGCAGGAGATGTTCATCGTCCCGCCGCCTATGAGCAGCTCAAGCAGATTGGAGAAAGCATAAATGTGCCCGTACATGGAGGAGGAAAAACGGCTGAGAAAACTGTTAAGGAAGGGCTGGAGAAATTTTCAAAATATGATGTGGTGATAATAGATACTGCAGGAAGACATGCTCTGGAAGATGATTTGATAAAGGAAATGAAAAATGTGGCAAAGATTGCCAAGCCAGATGAGAAAATATTAGTTATCGATGCTTCTGTTGGGCAGCAGGCGGGCAAGCAGGCGAAGGCATTCAATGATGCCATAGGGATAACAGGCGTCATCCTAACTAAAATGGATGGCACAGCCAAGGGAGGAGGTGCCCTTTCGGCAGTGGCGGAAACGGGAGCGCCCATAGTTTATATAGGCGTTGGCGAGCATATGGAGGACTTGGAGAAATTCGATGCCACCCGCTTTCTATCACGCCTTCTTGGAATGGGCGATTTGCAGAGTTTGCTTGAAAAGGCAGAGGAGGCGGCAAAGGGAAAGGAGAAGAAGGTGGAAGAGGCGGCAAAGAAGATGCTTTCCGGAAGATTTACGCTCCTTGACATGTATGAGCAGATGGAGCTGCTTTCTGGAATGGGTCCCTTTCAGAAACTGGCAGATCTGCTTCCTTTAGGAGGAAAATTGAGGGATGAGGATGTTCAGGCAACTCAGGAACGGCTGAAAAAATTCAGGGTGATAATGGATTCCATGACAAAGAAGGAGCTGGAAAATCCCATGATAATAAAATCATCCCACATAAAAAGGATAGCAAGAGGAGCAGGGGTAGAGACAAGGGATGTAAAGGAGTTGATAAAATATTATAACACCTCCAAAAAAATGATGAAAAGCTTATCCAACAAAAGGATGCAGAGAAAACTCATGAAACAACTGGGAATGAAAATATGAGATAAATAAAAAAGAAAAAGGGGGTTGGCTCATTCACGAGCCAGGTATATTTCTATGCAAGAGACGTTGATTTTGTTGCCTTCTTCGTTTGTAAGCTCCTCGGTGTATATCTTTACATCTTTGATTTGTGCGTCTGTCACAAACCTTCTCCTGACGATCTCTGCAACGTCTACGGCTCTCGAAATAGCCCTTCCTCTTGCCTTTATTGCCACCTGGTTCACTCCAGAGTTCAGCTGGGTTATTGCAGCCAGCACGTAGTTCATTGGTGGCTTATTTCCCACGTATATCACATTTTCCTGTTCTTCTGCCATTTTTATCCCTCCGCATGGAAATATGAATGGGTAATATAAAATTATCGCTGGTGATTCCGCTCCCACAAAAATTAAAATCCTGCAGGGATAACTATCATGAAGATTCTTGTCCACATATGCTGTGCCCCATGCTTTGCCTATCCCCATAAAAGATTGATGGAAGAAGGGCATGAAGTAACGGGATACTGGTATAATCCAAATATTCATCCCTACATGGAATACAGGGCGAGGATGGAATCGCTGCAGAAATATGCTGAGCTGGAGGAGGTGGATGTGGTATATGATGAGTATGATTTCATTGATTATCTAAAAATGCAACTCCAGAATGTGGAGCGCCCTCAAAGATGCATAAACTGCTATTCCTATAGGTTGGAAAGAGTGGCAGAATATGCCAGTAAAAATGGCTTCGAGGCTTTCACCACCACTCTACTGGTGTCACATCATCAGTACCACGATGCTGTAAGGGAAGTGGGAGAGGAAATGAGTAAAAAGTATGGCATTCCCTTTTACTATGAGGACTTCCGTCCCGGCTACAAACAAGGGAAGGCGGTAGCGAAGGCATACAGTTTATACAGCCAGAAATATTGCGGGTGTTTGATAAGCGAGTGGGAAAGGTTTGGAGGAAAAAACATCAGATAAGATTTAAATATCTCTCTTTTTTAGCAGATTATGAATCCCTTCCTGAATCCCATATTCTCTGCAAAAATACTCTGGCATTATCTGAATGACATAGACAGGGCATGGAAACTGGATGAAGAGGAGCTGAAAAAATATCAGGATAAAGCATTGAGGAAAACGTTAAAATATGCATACACAACACCTCTCTACCATAAAAAATACAGGGAGGCAGGCATCCATCCTGAAGATATCCATGGAATGGATGACTTAAAAAAACTTCCTCTTGTAACAAAAGATGATTTGATAAATGGTTTTCCTGATGATATTGTTCCTTTGGGTTATAAAAAGGAAAATGCCTATGTGGTTGGCACCTCCGGCTCCTCCAGCAGGCCCATGCAGATGTTCAAGGATGTTGAATATATAATGATTGAGGCACTGGCGGGAGTGAGATTGCTTAAAGCATATGGGATGCACTGGAGAAAGTCAAGGATAACGAATATAGGTGACTTTTCTGTCCCCAAAACGACGGATGAGGAATGTCTGAATAAAGGATTGATGGGTAATCTTTCTCCCATCTTTTCTCTCAATAACTATCAGAATCTTTATACGGGAGAGGAGGCAAAGGTGCTGATGGAAAAGATGGATTCATTCAAGCCGGAGTTGCTCATTGCTTACACCAGCGTTCTTGTGGGGCTCGCCACCCTTAAAATGAAGGGGCTGGGAAAAAATGTGAAGCCAAAATATATAGTTTCCAGTGGAGAGGTGCTTGATGAATACACAAGAAAGTATATAGAGGATGCGTTCAATGCAAAGGTTTTTAACTTATATGCCACCACTGAAGGAGGAACGATAGCCTTTGAATGCACTCATGGTAATCTCCACATAAATAGCGATTTTGTTCATGTGGAGGTGCTTGACAGGGAAGGAAGAGATGTAAGCAAGGATGAATTTGGAAGCATTGTCATAACCCGCCTTTTTCCGGGAGGAACACCCATAGTGAGATACACAGGGCTTAATGATATTGTCTCCATGAGTAGTGATAAATGCGACTGCGGAATGCATACTCCTCTCCTCAAAAATCTTGAAGGAAGGAAAAAGGATGCCATAATACTGCCAGATGGAAGAATATTTCCTCCCGCAACTGTGCCAATGCCTCTTGCGGAGGCAGCAGAGAAATTCAATACAAAACAGATAAGACGTTTCCAGTTCTTCCAGAGAAAAATTGATGATATAGAGATAAGAGTAGAGATAGAGGAGAAGGAGAGGGATAAGGGAGTCGGGGTGGAGGAACTTCTCGAGGAAATCAGAAGGAACTATGAGAAGCTTTTTGGAGAGGGCGTTAAGGTGGAGGTGAAAGAGGTCAAAGAGGTGGAGAAGGTAGATGGATACATGAAACCACTGGTTATATCAAAACTGGATACCACGGTCATAGAAAAGGCGCTTCTTTAACTCTGCTCCACAGATTTCCATACCTCCTCATCTTTTTCCGTTCTGTAAAGGAGAATTTTCAGCAGGGAAAAGCCGGCATTGAGAAGGCGTATGTCCATCCTAGAAAGGAATTTGAAAACCTCTCCCCCCACATAGGAAGGACGGAGATAGAACTTTTTATATGCCACACTTTTCCAGTGAAGCAATTCCTCTCTCGTAAAATTGCCCAGTCCTCTTTCGGAATCACTCTCCACCATGTATTCATCCTCTGAAATTTTTCCCTCCGCCACCGCCTCCTCCCAGAGTTGTGAGCCGGGCATGTAGCGGAGGATGAAAAATTCAGCCATATCCAGAGGGAGAGAGCAGGCAAAATCTATGGTTTTTCTTATATGCTCCTCATTTTCGACTGGAGCACCGAGTATGAAGTTCCCAATGGTGAAGAATCCCGTTTTATGGCTGAGTTGCACTGCCTTCCTTATCTGCTCCAGGGTTATCTCCTTGCGATAGAAATCCAGTATATCCTGATTTCCTGACTCTAGTCCAAAGGAGATCATCCTTACTCCTGCCCGCCACATTTTTTTATATGTCCTTTCATCTGCAGAATCCACCCTCGCCCCGTTCACAAACATGGTTATGTCAACACCTCTCTCCAAAATCATGTCCATTATTCTATTAACTCGCTTAAGATTTCCCATGAAGTTGTCATCCGCAAGAATAATGTTCTTATATCCTTTCTCATAAAGCATCTCCATCTCATCCACCACATTTTCAGCACTTCTTATCCTGTAACTTCCCATGGAAAGGAGGCGGCGACTGCAGAAGGTGCACCTTCTCGGGCATCCCCTGCTTGTGAGAATGGCTGTTGTTTTCCCCTCAAATAGTTTGAATCCATAGGAGTAGCCGTAGTCATATCTCCCCACAAGTTCATGGGCAGGAAAGGGTATGGCGTCTATATTTTTAATCACCTCCGGTTCCCTGCCCTTTCTCACCTCTCCATTTTCTCTGTAGTATATTCCTCTCCCTTCCTCCATATTCATTTTTCCTTCGAGTATTGCCACAATATCGGAAATGCTTTTTTCTCCTTCTCCTATGCAAAGTATATCCGCCCCCATTTCTTTAAGGGTTGAGTGAGGATAGAGGGTTGGATGGGGTCCGCCAACAATGAGAGGGATATCTGGAAAGTGATTTTTTACAATATCCACAATTTTTTCTGAGTTATTGAGGGCAAAGGTGGGGATCGTGAGTCCAACAGCATCCGCGGAATTAATCTTTCTTTTAATTTTTTCCTCCCCTTCCTCCTCTCCTCTCAAATCCAGCACCTCCACCTCATGCCCTTCTTCCATCAGAACAGAGGCAAGATAGAGAGAGCCAAGAGGCGGAGCATATAGAAAGGATTTCTCACCGTGTTTTAGAGAAAACGTATCTGTGGGCGGATAGAGGAAAAGAAATCTCATACTATCATTAAATGGATGTTTTTTAAAAATATTTTGGAAGAATCACTATATTAAGAGAGGAATTGGTTTTAGTTTTCATCTCATAAATCGTTAACAAATTTTTCCTTAGATTCACACCTCCCTTGCCACATAGATGTTATGCTTATTTCTAACCATCTCCACCCTCACCACATCTCCAATCTTTTTTGTGGTGTCAATCACCTGTATTATTCTATCTCTCGCCACTCCAAGCATTTCCCCGGCAATCCTTCCCTCCATCTCCAGTTTTATTTTTATTTTCTCCCCTACCCTGAACTTTTTTGGAATGGACCTGCATTTCACAATTCCAAAATCAGAGGGAAAAAGTCGCAATCCTTCTCCCATCTCCTCCAGTTTTCTGTAAAAGGTTCTGTAATCCATTATCTTCACTCCCTCCGGCTTCCTCCCAAATCTATACTTCACATATTTCTGTATGCCATATGCCTTCCATCTTTTTCCAGCCCCTATTTTTGCTCCAAGGTCAATTATTTTTTTCATCTCTCCATCATTATATCCCGGCACCCATACGGGAGCAAGGAGGAGGTCGATGCTGCTTGCCGCCACAATTTCCGCCATCTCAATAACATGCTTAATGCTATAGGATTCTACTCCCACCATCTTCTTTGCCAGTTTCTCATCAACTGCATGAATGGAAAGGTTTATTCTGTCCAGATATCCCTCAAGTTTCCTTATTCTCTCCCTGCTCAATAGCACCCCATTTGTCTGTATGGAAACCGTATCTGCCATCTCAGCCAGTTTTTTTATGATTTTTTCAATATCAGGATAGAGAAAGGGCTCCCCCTGCCCATCTATGTGTGCCTCTATGGATATATTCCTGCAATGTTTCCTTTTAAAATCCGCCACCTCCTCGAATTTGCTTAGTAGATAATTCACATCCACCATGTAATCCCTTCTTCTTTTTCCCTCTCTCCCCTCGTCCACGGAACAGAAAATGCAGTTGAGATTACATCCTGAAAGAGGGCGAACCTGCAGCAGATTTGTTCCCCTGTCTATTATCCCAAATGCAGTATGCCCTATGAGAGGTATTCCGCTCTCCTCCGTTATGTAATACATTTTTCTTCCGGTTATGGCATTGTATATTTCCT
Source organism: uncultured Thermoplasmatales archaeon (assembly GCA_964632955.1). Taxonomy (GTDB): domain Archaea; phylum Thermoplasmatota; class E2; order UBA202; family JdFR-43; genus JAGGZK01. Next base: position 7,464 of record CAZWEL010000003.1, read on the forward strand.
TGTGGGGGAGGTATGATATAATCTCCTCATCAGAATATTTTGAAGAATATTTTTCATAAATCTTGAGGGGGATTCTCACCTCTATAATTCTTCTCACTTTGAAAATCACTTCTCCATTTCCCTCATCAACAATCTTCCTGTATTTCAATGAAATAATACATGGATGGAATAGTTATTTTTTTCTATCCAAAAATCCAAAAAGAGATAAGAGAGATATCCTTTAACCATGTGGAAAGAGATACGCTGGAAAAAAGATTGGAAGAAATAAAAGTTGCCTATTTTTCTCGCTTTATTAAGAAAGGATACAGGGTTCTGGATATTGGATGTAGAGATGGACATATTTCTCAATGCTGAAGGAAAATGAGAGGACAATGATAAAATGGATGAAGGCATATCTCCCAAAAAATGCGGAAAGTTTTGCAAAATTGATGAAAAGATATGGAATAAATCCTTTCTTCATGAAGGATGATAAGAAGGTTTTTTCATTTGTTCTCTCCACGGGAGCGCTGGCGGGATATAAAAAATGCTTTATGGAGGGTTTTGAAAAGGAGGTTGCACCCTTTCATCCTCCCTATGCCATCCCCAGATTCTGCATTTTGGTGGGCATGAAAAGATTTTAATGGAGTACTGCTATGTTTAAAATAATGCTGATAAATGCATCTCCTCAATATCTGTACTGGCAGGGAAGGGTCGAAAAAATAAAGAAGTATCATAAGCCCTATTTCCTAGCCATAGTGCCTGATGGAGTGAGTATAGAGGAGGCAAGGAAAATAATCGAGGAGGCAAGGAAAAAGGATGGAAGAATAGTTGAAGTTGGAGGAATGGAGGAATATACATCCTTTTGGGATCCCTCTATAAAAAGGAGGATTTTTAAAATATATACATCTCATCCTTCAAATGTGCCTGAAGTGAGCGACATGCTATTCTCCATGGGTATGTACACAGCAGAACATGACATACCATACCATGAAAGAGCATTAACAGATATGGAGGCGGATGGAAACTGGATTTTTGATACAGATGGAGCAGTAAAGAAGGCAAGGGCACTCATTTATGACATAGAGATGACAAAATATGGAGAGGTGAAAGATGTGCCTGTGGATATAATCGGCTATTCTTCCGTGGATATCTCCTTTTCATCAAGAAAAAATCTTGAAGATGAGGATTTCTTCTTCGAAATGGTGGATATTCCAGATGAAGAGGGAGAGGTTGTGCAGCTGATGGCGGAGGATGAACATGAAGAAATAAAGAACATTCTTTCATTTGCACAGGAAATAGCATCTTCAGATATAATTGCCGGGCATAACATAATAGGTTTTGATAACCTCCAAATATATGAAAGAATAAAATGGCTAATGGAAAGATCCGATGTTCTTTCGGATGAAGAGGCGAAAAAACTTAGAAATTTTCTTGATGTTTATGTGAGAAGAGATCAGTCATTCCATTTTGGGGTGTCAAGCAAAATAGCAGTTTTTTATCCTTCCTCTTTTGACACATACCATGCTGCAAGAAAATTCTATTCTCTTGATGACTACAGTTTGGACGGTGTTGTTAAATTTCTGGGGATGGAAATAAAGGAAAGGCTTCATCTCACTCCAGAAAAAATGGCTCTCGATGAAAAAACATTGCTTTACAACAGGCAGGATGTTAAAGAAACAACAAGAATATTTCTTCATCTCATCCAGCAGGGATTGCCACTTTCCTTCATAACTGGAATGCCCTTCGAGATTCTATTTCCATCAGGAGCCACCAAGATGTGGGATTACATGGCAATGATAAGGGCAGCATACCATAAAAAAATAATGCCCCCTCTCTGCAGGGTCTTTGATGTGGCGGGCAAAATAGGAAAATACGGAAAGAGGAAAAAGGAGATAGCAGAAAATGTGAGGAAGGAGGGGGCAAGCAAAGAGGTTCTAAGAGTGGCAAAATATGGAGAGGAAATGCCCGACTGGGTGGAATATCCTTTTTTGATAAGAGAAAGGGGAGAAATGGCATATCATTTCCCTGGAGGAATGACCATAAAGCCTGATTCGGAGGCAAAAAGTCATTTTATACCTTGGTATAATGTCATAATCGCCGATGTGGGAGCCATGTATCCCACCATACTTAGGGGAATAAATGCTGGTGCCGACACGGTAAAGCTTGCCATGGATGATGAACCAGATGATTGGGTATGGCTGAAGAGAGTTCCGGAGAGATTTCTGGAAGAAATAAAACCGAGATACAGAGAAACGGATAAAGAATTCATGGACAGGGGAGTGCTTATTGGTGTGAAGATATCAAGCCATCCTGGTGTCGTGAATCTTGCCATGAAGGGAATAATGGATTTCATCCACAGATTAAAGAAGGAGATGAGGGAAAAGAGCGGAAAGGAAGGAAGAACAATAAAAATGATGTATCAGTCCTTAAAGGCAGCGAGAAATGCGGGCACCCACGGCATCCTCTCTGCCCCCATGGTTTCATGCCGCCAGTTCAATCTGTGGGGTGCCGCCCTCATCACCACAAAGGGTCAGGAGATATTATATGATACCCTGAAAACACTGGAGAGGGGAGGAGCGAGAGTAGTGTATGGGGATACGGATGGAATATATGTGGCTTGCTCGCGCTCTGCATCAAGGGAGTTGAGGAGGGCTTTGATGGCAGAAGAGGGCGACAGCAAATGGATAATAGAGCCTGAAAGAGTGAAGAAGGAGATAGATTACTGCAATGAGAAATGGAGAAGGGCATTGAACTATGAGGATTTTGAACTTGAAGTGGAGGAGCATGAAGCAATGATATTTGTTAAGCACAAGAACTATCTCATATTTGATGTGGAGGATGGCGATGTTGTGATGATCACAAAGGGAAATAATTTCAAGGGAAGTGACAAACCACAGATAGCAAGGATGATTCTCAGGGATATAATGCTGGATGTTCTCCGCGAAAATATTGAATGGGAGGATGAAGAGGAGGCGAGAGAGAAGATAAAAAAGTCAATAATGAGGATAACTCTTGAAAAAGTAAAGGAGATGGATATTGAAAAGTTTGATATGGATGCCTTCACCTTAATCCAGTCAGTTCAACCATCTTCAAGATACAAACCAAATCCGGATGGCTCTCCATCTGTATATGGAGAGAGAGCAAGGGCGCTGGAAAAACTCATGGGAAATCTATCCGTCAGGAGGAAATTCAAGTTTGTTGTAACAAAAAAGCCACTTCCTGGAGTGAGGAATCCCACCAAAAGTGGGATAAAGCCCATACATTACATGTATCCTCTGGAACTTCTGGAGGATAGAGAAGAGCTGGATATGGAATGGTATAAGGAAATGATAAAGAATTTTGTGAGAGGTGCCTTCGGGCTTTCAGAACTGGAAAGTCATAAGCAGTATGGGCTGGACAGATGGATGTAGATTTCCTACAAATAACAGAAAATTTTAAAATAATTCTTCATTGAGGAGTTATGATTGAACTCATGGAAAGAAGGAAACTCCATTTCTCATTGATAGATCCTGATAAACAGAAACCTGAAGAGGCAGGCAAAATGGCTTATAACTGCGAGAAGTATGGAAGCGATGCCATAATGGTCGGCGGCTCTACCGTACCAGATAGAGAGACGGCATACAGAACCATAGCAGAGATAAAGAAGAATTCAAAACTTCCTGTCATAATATTTCCAAATTCAGCCAGCACAATAGCAGAGAATGCCGATTACATTTTCTTCATGGATTTTCTTAATTCTACGGAACTGGAATTCAAGAGGGAGCAGCATATGAGGGGGGCAAAACTTGTAAAAAAGTGGGGAATAAAACCCATCCCCATGGGATATATTGTGGTTAGTATGAGTAGCAAGCCAACCACTGTGGAAACAAAAATGAAACTGGATGTTATAGGAGGAGATGATGTGGAGAAGGCAGTGGAATATGCAATGTATGCAGAGTGCATGGGAATGAGATGCATATACTTGGATGCAGGTTCAAATCCTGAGAAGCCCGTGCCGGATGAAATGATAAGGGCTGTTAAAGAGGCAGTGGAATTGCCAATAATAGTGGGAGGAGGCATAAAAACGGCGGAGGAGGCAAGAAAAAAAATAGAGGCAGGTGCAAGTGTTATAGTTACGGGCTCTCTTCTTGAAGAAAATCTGGAAAAACTTAAGGAGATAGTGGAGGCAGTGCATTCAGCATCTTCCCTTTGATTCGCCTTTCTTTATACCCGTTGCTATGAGATGCGCCACCCTTATTGGCTCAGGTATCGCGCCTCTCACAGTGGATAATTTTATGATTTCCCTTGCTTCCTCAACGCCTATTCCATAATTCTTGATATATACGGCATAATTTTCAATCAGTTCAATGGTTTTTTCCCTTGATATGATGTTCCACCTTTCCTCCCAGTCATCGAAATGCTTTTTCAGTGCCTCCCTTATTTTTTTCATATCCGGCTTATTTCTTGTTATTGTTATCACTGGAATTCCCGTTTTTTTGTTTATATAATCGGCATCAACTATATTGAAGCCGCCGAGGGCTATGCCATCAATCATAATCACCTTTATCTGCCCCCTATGCCTTGTTTTCATCACCATATCTACTATCTTTGAGGTTGCATCCCTTCCATCTACCTCTATTGTTGTCTTGAGGACTCCTTCAAGATAAACACCCCCTCTCATGACAACCCCCACTATATCTGTTTCACTCTCCTCAAAGGAAAAGGGCATGTCATCTATCCCCAGAATTCTTATTTCCTTCTTCATCTTAGGGGCAAATGTCCCGTGAGTTCATCCAGTTTTTCCTCTTTATCAGGACCCAGAGCCATAGTTGTTAGGGTGCCCGGTTCCAGCTGTGTTAAACCAGCATCCTTTATCATAACCACATTTATCCCCATCTCCTCTGCTTCCCTCTCTATTTTCATTATTTCCTTTTCCGGTGCCTTCAGAACCACCTTTTTCTGCCCCTCCTCCATCCATTTCTGAAATATATCTTCATTCTTTCGATAGGAGGTGAAAGCGCATTCCACGGCGGCATGAGCCACCTGCGCCGCCATCTTGCCGCATCCCATCTTTATGCTTGAATTAACCACGATTACCATTTTGAGCATTCTTCCACCTTTTTGCAAGTTTTTCCGCCTTATCCCATTGCACTATGCCCTTTACATGAATCTCATCACCCCTCATCTCCACATGCTTGAATGGAATGGCATAGAATTTCTCACCCTTCTTTATTATGAGCATGTCCTCAAATACGGAGATGCTTTCCCCTATCCTTTTGCCGCTGGAATCCACCACGAATCTTGCGATATATGCATACTTATCCCTGAAGGGCATTATTATTAAATATAATCATTACTTAAATGTGATGCGATTTGATGCAGCCATTGTGGGAGGAGGGGCAGCAGGAAGCATGCTTGCATGGAAACTGGCGGAGAAGGGATGGAAAGTAATAATTTTTGAAAGGAGAGGAGAGGCGGGAGGAAAGGTTTGTGGCGGACTGGTGAGCCATAGAGTGATAAAATTTTCAGGGACAGAGGCGGTGATGAAGGAGATAAAGGGAGCAAGAGTGGTTTTTCCAGGAGGAAAAGAGTTGATTATAGGTGGTGATAAAACACATGCATACGTGCTGGAAAGAGATGAATTCGACAGGGAGATGATGGAAAAAGCCATGGCCGCAGGCGCTGAGTATATGAAATTTGATGTGAAAAGAATAAAAAATGGAAGGATAGAGGGGATGGAGAATATAAAATTTGATTATATTGTGGGTGCGGATGGGGCAAAAAGCACAATAGCAAAACATTATAACATGGGAGAGGTGGAATTAATAAAGGCAATACAGGGTTACTGGGATGGAGGAGGGAGGGATGATGATTATGTCACCATATATTTTGACAATCGTATCTCTCCTGGATTTTTTTCATGGACAATTCCTGATGGAGAAAAATTAAGAGTTGGACTGGGAAGCATGAAAGGAAAGATGAAGGAAAGACTCCACATGCTGGAAAAAAGGATGGGGCTGGAAATAAAAAAAGCAAGAGGAGGGGTGATTCCTGTGGGCATGAGAAAATTTTACAGGGAGAATGTTGCTCTGATAGGAGATGCAGCAGGGCAGGTGAAAGCCACATCTGGCGGGGGGCTTTATGCCATAACAGTGGCGGCATCCTCTCTCTCTGAAACATTTCCAGATTTTGGAAAATATAGAAGAAAATTCATGGAAAAATTTGGAAGGGAGATAAAGAAGACATTAATGGCGAGAAAAATATTTTTGAAGATGAAAAATGAAGATATTGATCAAATTGCAGAAATGCTGCAAAAAGATGTGGATATGATAAATAAACATGGTGATTTGGATTATCAATCAAGAGTAGGGAAGGAATTTTTGAAAAGACATTTTTTCACCATAACAAAACTTGGAATAAAAAAATTATTCATATAGGCAAGGGATTAACAACAATGGTTCTGGCTGTTGAAGTGAAAGCAGAGTACGCAGAGGAGGTAAAAAACAAACTTCTTGAAGATGGTTTGTTAGATGACAGCAGAAGGATAAAAAGGAAGGGAGGAAAAGTAATCATCCCTGTGAAAGATATACCATCTCTTGATGTAGAATTCAATCTGGTGGAAAATGGGGAATACAGAAAAAGAAAAAAATTCGTTCCCATTGAAGAAATAAGGAAAGTGCTCAAGGGAAAAATATCAAATTTTGAAAAATTGCCTGAAAAGTGGGAGAAGTTTGGAGATGTTCTTATACTCAAGATGGATGGAATAGAGGAAAAGGAGAAGGTTGCAGAAGTTTATGCTGAAGTGCTGAAATGCAAGACAGTGCTGGAGGACGTGGGAGGAATAAAGGGCAGAGAAAGAAAGCCAGATTTCAGATTTATATATGGGAAGGATGCTGAAACCATTCATGTGGAAAATGGCATAAAATACAAATTTGATGCTTCGAAGATAATGTTCTCTTCTGGCAATATAGACGAGAGAATAAGAATGGCAAAGGTTGCAAAAGAAGGGGAGATAGTTGTGGATATGTTTGCGGGGATTGGATATTTTACCCTTCCCATGGCTGTTTATGGAGGGGCAAGGATATATGCATGTGAAATCAATCCTGTTGCCTATAGATACCTTCAAGAAAACATAATCCTTAATGGAGTGGTAGATAAAGTGAAACCATTGCTTGGAGACTGCAGAAAGGTGGCGCCAAGAAATGCGGCAGACAGGGTGATAGTGGGTTATTTTGATTCTATTCCCTTCTTCCCATATGCCCTGAGATGTTTGAGAGGCAAAGGGACTATACATTTCCACATAAAATGCAGAGAAGAAGATTTCCCTGAAAAAATTATGGAGATGCTGAGGGATATGGGAGAAGAAAAGGGATGGAAAATTGAGGGATGGAAAAGTAAAAAGATTAAATCATATGCTCCAGGTATAATTCATGGAGTAATTGATATCACAACTTCAAAGATTTAAAAGGGTAAGGATAACTTTCTTTAATCCTGGAACAGTTTCATATTTATCAATATCCTCCACATCAATCCATCTATATTCCTCATGTTCCCAGTCAATTTTTATTTTTTTTCTTTTTACTTCAAAGAGAAAAGGATGCACCCTCCATATCCTGCCATTATTTTCATCAATGAATTCCATCACCTCTCCCTCTCTTATCAATTTTATTTCATTATTTTTCAATCCCGTCTCCTCCTCTATTTCCTTCATCGCTCTCTGCAGAGGAGTTTCATTTTCTTCCAGATAGCCGGATACTCCAGCCCATCTCCCGCGATATGTAGAGACACGGTGCCCTCTTTTGAGGATGAGTATTTCCCCATCCTTTGTTAGGATTGCTGTAATAACGTGCGTCATTTTATCCTCACCACCATGTTCCTATTTTCTGCTATTGCCTCCACTATCCTTTTACCCAAGGGACTGCTTCTCTTAACCTTGATCTCTCCATTATCTGAAATGCTACCTGTAAAAATTTCCTCTCCATCCACCACTATGGTGGCGTTCCTCCCTCCATACCCCTTACCTATTTTGAGTATCAAATCTTTCTTTCTTTTGATAATATGGGGTACAATGCTTGCCTCCCCCAGCAAAGGTTTAATCTGTATTTTTATGCCTGCCTCTCTCTCTATGGCTGAAATGGTTTTTCCCCCTCTGCCAATTATATGGGGAATCTGCTCCTCAGATACATAAACATTTGCCGCTCCTCCATTTATCTCCACCCTTGCCTCACCATCAATATATTTCTCCACCAGATGTTTCAACTGTCTCTCTGCAAGCTTCTTTAACGGGTTTCTCTCCACTCCCTCAACAGGCATGACCACAACCTGCTCTCCATAGGTGTATATTTCATAAAGTGGCTTCTTTGTATAAAAATCCCTCACCACTATAACAGGTCTTGCCAAATCTGCCTCTTCCATCCCATGAGGAATCTTAACATTAAACTCAAGTTCCAGTATCTCCCTTATCTCCCCCCCGACAATATGGATGACAGTATCAACAACCTGCGGAATCATTCCTAGCTCCACTCTTCCTATGAGGCGTTGTATGGCGTCTATGGCTCTGTTGGCATGCGTAACTCCTATCAAACCCACTCCTGCCAATCTTAAATCAGCAAAAACTTTGAAGTCACTCCCCCTTCTCACCTCATCATAGACAACAAAATCTGGGCGAACTAAAAGAAGTATTTCTGCTGTCAGCTCCATCCTTTTTTCAAGAGGAGCATATTGGGTTATCTCATCTCTCACTTGCAAATCGCGGGGATTTTCCATTGTTTTAACTATCGCTCCAAGATTGTATAAATACTCCGCCACCGCCTGGGCAAAAGTTGACTTTCCGGAGCCAGGAGGACCCGAAACGAGGATTCCGCGGTGATAATTAGAAAGTCGTTCCTTGACATTTTCATGCAGTTTATAATCATCAATGGAAAGTTTGATTATCGGGCGGGTTGCAGTGATTTCAAATTTATCGGCAAAGGGCTGTCTTGCTATAACTATTCTCATATTGTCAAGTTGAACCACAGTAACCCCCTTCCTATCTATCTCTATGAAGCTGTCAGCATCCCTCTTGGCATGCTCTATTATTTGATGGGTCAGCTCATTCAATCTTTTTTCCGTAAGTTTCTCTCCAATTTCCACAATTTTGAAATCTCCTGGCTTACCTTTTTTGGCATATGCCTTGCATCCTTCTCTCAAATGAACACTCATTGTGCTTTCATCAAAATAATCCAGTATCTCCAGTTTCCTCTCCTCATGAAATGGTTTTATGTAGAGAACGTTCAATCCCTTTGCCTTTGCCGCCTTTGCCTGAACAGCATCTGAGGTTACAAGAGTTGCTCCAGTTTCTTCTGCAACACTCCTTATTATGGCATCCACCCTTCCGAATTCTATCTCCTCCTTTGTGGGATAAACACCATGAAAATGGATTCTTATCTCCCCTTTTTCCCTTAAATTTTGTAGCTCCACTATCTCATTAAGCCCATTTATTCCTGTCTCCCTCCCCATATTTGCCTGATGCTCTAGCTCTGCAAGAACAGCCATTGGAATTATTATGTCCGCCTTCTCAATCTTGCCTTCTTTAACAAGCTCAGTTATTCTCCCATCTATTATGACAGATGTATCGGGCACTATTTTCATTGAAAAATAAATGGCATCCAATATAAATCCTTTTACGGTAATTAAAGATGGAAGGGGGAAATCATATATTGAATATTTTTACTATCATCTCATCCTCTGCATAATTTCCTGCATTGTCATATGCAATAACTTTTATGAGATGGGTGCCAAAAGAAAGATAATCCCATGTCCATTGGTATGGTGCCTGCTTATCTTCAGTTTGATATTCATTATCTATGTAGAATTCCACTTTGTTTATACCGGATTCTCCATTTGTGGCTTCCACGCCTATCGTGATTCTACCGATTATTACAGTATTACCAGATATGGTAGGCATGATTTCTCTATCTTCAATATATAGATATCCTTCCTTGGGTTTCTGAATTATTGCCACAGGGGTTGTTTTATCTATTTTGAAAGTGATAGAATTAATTTCCTCGATATTTCCTGCCCTGTCAACACTGTAATAGTAAAGGGTGTGCACACCATCTTCTGATATCAAAAATGGATTGGTGTATTCCCCAAATTCGCTGTCATCTAATTTATAAAATGTTTTATTCACACCAGAAGTAGAATCCACTGGCAACAAACTTACAGTTACATCGCTGGTATACCATCCATCCTCTCCAACAATTCCATCAAGGTCGCAGGTTGTGACAGGCGCCGTCTTATCAATCTTTATGGTTTCATAATTTATATTTTCAGTATTGCCTGCATTATCTTCCGCATAAAAATACAAATCATGGATTTTTTCCTCCCTAATTATAAACGGAGTGCGGTATTCAATCCATGTTTCTCCGTCAAGAATATAGAATATATCCTTAACACCGGTTCCCCTATCATAAGAATCCAGAGTGACATTCACGTCGCTGAGATAC
>CAZWEL010000004.1:0-16605 GCA_964632955.1 uncultured Thermoplasmatales archaeon
CTTTATAAATCAACTCTCAGTTGATGGGGTGCCAAAATCCAAATGATTTTAATATGGACAAATATTCAAAAGCAATGGATGAACTCATAGATATGGCGAGAGAAGCAGTGGAGGCAATAAGCAACAGGGTGAGAAAGGAAAATATCACGAAATTTGGAAAAGAGGTTGCCATGGGGGCAGATGGGACGCCTACCCTTTACATAGACAGGGTTGCAGAGGAAATTGCCATGGATATCATGGGGAAAAAAGCCAATATTCTCTCTGAAGAAATAGGATTTGTTGATAACGGCGCTGACTATACCTTCATAATAGATCCCATTGATGGAACAAGAAATGCTACCCATGGCATCCCCTTTTATTGCGTTTCCATTGCCATAGGGAAAGCAAATGGAGATACAGATGACATTCTCTATGGGATAGTCAAAAACATTCCTTCGGGCGACACCTATGAAGCCTTCAAAAATGAGGGAGCATATCTCAATGGAAGGAGCATAGAGGTAAGCAGGGAGTACAGCGACAAAATATTTGTTCTTACCCTTGGAGAGTCAGGAAATGAAAAAACATGGAGGAGGGCGAACATGTATACCATAAGGGCGATGGGCGCCGCCGCCTTGGAGATGTGCCTGGTGGCAAGTGGAGCAGCCCATGCATATTTCATGCCAAAGGAGGTTCTGAGGGTGACGGATTTTGCCGCCTCTTCCCTCATTGTGAGGGAGGCAGGAGGGGAAGTTTACAATGCAGACGGGGAAATTTTAAAAGTCCCTTACAGTTTGAAAGTCAGAAGTAGTGTGCTGGCTGTTTCGGAGGAAAGGATAATGGAGGAGTTAATATGAAGTGGGGGCTGGTGTGCAAATCCTCCTCGGATTCCTTTGGGATAGGGGAGAAAATTTATCACACGCTGGGGAAAAGCCATGTTTTTCTAGAAAAGAGGATAGCAGAGCATATGGGAAAGAAAGGTTATTCTCTGGAAGAGATTGATAAATTAAGTGATGCAATAATAGTGGTTGGGGGAGATGGAACAATACTGATGACCCTTCAGCATACTTCAAAGCCAATATTTTCCATAAATACGGGAAGGATAGGTTTTCTCACTGAAGTGGAGAAGAAGGATGCGGATAAAGCTATGCAAAAATTGCTGAGAGGAGAGTACAGAATAGAGGAAAGAATAAAATTGAAAGGGAGGTTAAGGAAAAAAAGATTGCCGGATGCATCGAACGAGATAACCATACATTCAGCAAGTATAGGAAAAATACTTCCTGTAAAATTATATGTTGATGATATCCTTACCCAATCATTTCTGGGAGATGGTCTCATAATTGCTACCCCCATGGGCTCCACTAGTTATGCTCTCTCTGTAGGTGGACCAGTTGTTGATCCACTCCTTAAAGTTTTTATCCTTGCTCCCATTGCTCCCTTCCGCCACATTGCCTCCGCCCTTGTTATTCCTGGAGATAAAACCCTGAAAATAAAGGTGGAGAAGCCGGCGATAATCTCCATAGATGGTATCTACACATGCGAATTTAAGCCCAACTCCACCCTTACCATTTCCCTTTCAGAAAGAAGGGCGAAATTCATCAAGCTTGAAGATAATTTCTACAAAAAGATATACAGAAAATTGAGCTTCAGATACCCAAAGAGTTTGTGATTGCATGATTAGGGGAATAGAGAGGAAATGTCTGGAAATGATAAAGCAATCAGCCAAGGAGATGCACCCAAGGGAATTTCTGGCACTTCTTTCTGTGGGAAATAAAAAGGATGTTATTTCGGAGATTGTTCTTGCTCCTCAGATGCTTTATGGAAGAAGACAGGCAACTTTTAACATATACATGATCCCCTTTGACAGAAGAATAGTTGGTACTGTTCACTCTCATCCAAGCGGGGTGGCGAGACCATCGGAGGGGGATATGCACACCTTCATGAAATATGGAAGGGTGCACATCATAATAGGATATCCATATGAGGACGGCACATGGAGGGCATATGATTATAATGGGAAGGAAATAAAACTTGAAATAATTGAATGATTTGAAACATTTTGTTAAATAAGATATCTGCTCATTCTTCCAGCCATTTCTATATGCTTTTTTCCTTCCCCAAGTACATATTCTCCATGGCCCGGATATAAATTTTTCACATCCAGTTTTTCCAGCCGTTTTATTGAGTTTATGAGTTGCTCCGTATCTCCTCCATAAAAATCCGTTCTTCCTATGCCTCCATTGGCAAAAACAACATCTCCTGAAAAAAGAGATTTGCTTTTTTCATCATAAAGACAGATGCTTCCTGGGGAGTGTCCTGGTGTATGGAGAATTTTTAATCTCATGCTGCCAAGAATTATTTCATCTCCTTCTTTCAATTTTCTTTCCACCTTTACCGGTTTTTGTATTGTGCCAAATAATGCGGCGCTCCATTGTTCTCCCTCCTCCAGCACTTTTGCCCCTATTTCGTGCATGCATATTTCTGCCCCTGTCGCATCTTTCAAATCTCCTGCTCCTCCGCAATGGTCAAAGTGCTCATGTGTTATTATTATATATTCGATGCTCTCGATATCTGCGTATCTCTCTATCTCTTTTAATAACTCATCAGTATAAAAGCCCGTGCCTGTATCTACCAATGCATAGATTTCATCTTCTATAAGGTATACATTTGACTCATATCCATGACCAAGAAGACGATGGACTGGCATAACAGTAAAGTTTTTCTCCTCTATTTATATTTGGGTATATGGCAGACAAACAGAAAATACAGGATAAGATTGAGGACCTCAACGAGATGAGAGCTATGGTGAAGAGAGACATCGAGGAACTTGAGGAGAAAAAGAGAGATATGAAGGAGAAAAAATATCTCAGGTTAAAGGAAAAATATGAGAAAAAACTGGAGAAAATAAGGAAGAAAATAAAGGAACTGGAAGAACAACTCAAAAATCTTTAATTTTATCCCAATAAAAGGAGGCAGGAGGACGAGGGGGAGGCATCGATGGGGTAAAAATGGTTTTACCCTCGTCCTTTAATCTGTTAGCATGGCTGGAGTATATAAACCTTATAAATCAATGATGAAACGATATAAGACAATGATAGAACTTTCAAATATTTTTTAAGCCCGTTGCGTTTTATTGGCATGCCAGAAATTGTCACTAAAAAGGATGGAAGAAAAGAGGATTTTATACCGGAAAAGATAGTGGTTTCCGCAGTCAAAAGTGGGGCAACTCTAGAAATAGCAAGAAATATCGCCAGAAAGGTGGAAAAAATAGATAAAAAAGAAATCAAGAGCAGTGAAATAAGGGAGATTGTACTGCATGAACTTGGAAGCGTTAACCCAAAATGGCAACAAAGATGGCTTTCCTATGATAAAGGAGTGAAACGCCTTTACAGACATTACAGAGATGGACTGTATGAATGATTAACCCTGAAGATTTTTCACAATCTTCTCCACCATTTCATTGAATGCTCTGGTTGCCTCTCCCTCCTCCTTTACGAATGGAATTCCAGCATCTCCGTCTATGACTATTCTTTCGTCTATTGGTATTCTTCCGAGAAAATCAACTCCCATCTCCTTTGCTGCCTGCTCGCCACCGCCTATCTTGAATAAGTTTATTTCTTTTCCGCAATGGGGACACTTGAATCCGCTCATATTCTCCACTATCCCGAGCACCTCCATGCCAAGCTGTCGGGCAAAATTTACCGCCCTTCTGCTGTCCATGAGAGCTACATCCTGAGGGGTTGTCACCACTATCGCATTGCTTCCCTTTATCAACTGGGCTATGCTCAGGGGTTCATCTCCTGTGCCTGGAGGCAAATCTACTATGAGAAAATCCAGATTTCCCCATCTTACCTCTCCTATGAGTTGCTTTATGGCTGTCATTTTCAGGGGTCCACGCCATATTACTGGCACATCTTTTCCGAGCATGAAGGCAAGGGAGATGAGTTTGAGATGTGGTGCTGCTTTTATTGGTTCCATGCCTTCCTCATCCCCATATATGGTTTCATGTTCCACACCAAGCATCTTTGGTGTGTTTGGTCCATGGATATCTGCATCCAGCAATCCCGTTTCATATCCTCTTTCCGCCAGGGCATAGGCAAGATTGACAGCAACCGTTGTTTTACCAACACCTCCTTTTCCACTTAGAATTGCTATTTTATGTTTAACATGTCCAAGATTTTCTTCTATTTTCTTCTCCAGTTCCTTAATTTTTTCCATTCTGTTCATGGGGGCTAAACAAAAGGTAATAATAAAATTTATGTTTGAGTTATCCTTTCATTATCATGAATAAGATTGCATTTGCTGTGGCACTCATGGTAGCTGTACCTCTTATGGCTTATAATTTCTGGAGTGTGGCTGATGGCAACTCAGATACACTTTACGTTGATGATGATTTCAATGCTGCAACTCCTGGATGGAATGAAACCCATTTTTCCAGCATAGGAGATGCGCTGAATGCAGCAAATGGAGAAATTATAGTGGTTTTTGAAGGAGTTTACAGTGAAGATGTTGTAATAAATAAGAGTGTAATATTAACAGGAAGAAATATGCCCATCATTCATGGACATGTTGTTATGAATGCCAATAACTCATCCATAAGCAATTTTGAAATTGAAGGCAGTAATGGCGATGGCATAATGTTAAATGCTTCCCTTTGCACGGTGGAACACTGCTTTATAAATGGATTCGGAACAGGCATTAATATATCGGGAAGAAATAACACAATAAGTAGATGCAATTTTGAAAATAACTCCATAGGTATATTTTCTACGGGGATTTCCAACCACATTTACATGAACAATTTCATCAACAACACACAGAATGCATGCGATTCCGGAACAAACATATGGTACGATGATGGAAACCAGATGGGCAATTACTGGAGTGATTTTGACTCGCTGGCAGAGGGAGCAGTGGATGGCAATAGCGACGGAATAGCGGATTCGCCCTACAATATTCCATGTGGCGCAAATCAGGATATATACCCATTGATGGAAAAGGTGGATGTTTTTCTCCCTGCTGCAGATTTAAATGTTGATGGAACTGCTGGAAATAATGGATGGTTTGTGAGCATTGTCAATGTAACCATACAGGGAATGGATAATGAGAGCATGATAGATTATATTAACTATAGCATTGATGGGACATGGTACAGGAATGAAAGCAATCCATGCTCCTTTTCCCTCACCGATGGAGAGCATATGATTGAATATTATGCTGTTGATGAAGCAGGAAACAAAGGAAGAATTGAAGTTGCTTATATCAATGTAGATACCGCCTCCCCCTCTCTTTCATATTCTCTCAATCCCTCACAGCCAGATGGAGAAAATGGATGGTATTCAGGAAATGTGGAGATTTCCTTAAATGCAAGTGATGGAACAAGTGGGATAGATGAAATAACCTATAATATAGGGGGTGTATGGGAGGATTATACGGGATTTTTCACCCTCACCACAGATGGAATTTATGATATAATTTTCAGAGTGGTTGATAGGGCAGGAAATGAGATGATGAAAAATACGACCATAAAACTTGATAAAACTCCACCCTCTATTGATATAATTGAGCCATCTGGGGGATTTATCAAGGGAAATTATGAAGTAAAATGGAATGTGACAGATGAGATAGATTCCGATTTCGATGGCAACATATCAATTTTCTATATGTACAATGATTCCGATGGAAACTGGCAGGAGGTGGAGATGGCAAGCGGAATAAATGACACAGGCAATTTTTCTTGGGCATCCTCCCTATTTCCAGATGCAAAGGAGGCAAAGATAAAGGTTGTGGCAGTGGATGATGCTGGAAATGTAGGAGAGGGTTTTTCCCCCATATTTACCCTCGACAATCATCCTCCTCAGATAACCATAACACAGCCCGTGGCGGGAAAGGCATATGGAAAGGATGAGTATGGAAACATAATCATAGAGGTGGAATGGGAGGCATATGATTCCATAGATGATGACCTTGACGGAACCATAAAAATAGAGTATTTTGATGGTGCTTTCTGGAACGTTATGGTGGATAACTACAATAACAATGGAAGATACACTTTCAATGCCAAGGACTGGAATGACGGGAATTACAGAATAAGAATTTCCGCCATTGATGACGCAGGTAATAAAGGGACTGCCACATCCGGCAATTTTACTATAGATAAAAAGCCGCCATCCATCTACATCTCCCGCCCTCTGCAGGGATATATTTACATCAACATTTTTGGCAGAAACATAATACCTCCAATCCCATTACTTCTTCCCGTCTATGATGCCATAATAATTGGAAAAATAACGGTGGAGGCAACTGCCTCTGATGCTCACTCTGGCGTTCAGAGAGTGGAATTTGAGGCGGACGGAAACGGAAAGCCCGACTATGATGCCCCCTATGAATGGAACTGGGATCCAACGATAGGCGTTCATACGCTTAAGGTAACTGCCTATGATAATGCGGGCAACTCAGCTTATAAGGAAATGGAAAAGATACTCTGCATAAACCTCTGATTAAAGAATCTGGTCAAATTCATAGTTCTCCCATTTCCTCTCCCCTGCTATTATCTCTGCCTCTACTGGTGTGAGAATTGGTTTTTTATATCTCTCACTATCATCTATTGCTATCCTCGGGCACGCTGTGGATATGTAGCAATCAAAATCAAGATAATTTATCGCTTCGTTCACTTCATCCACAAGCACCAGAAATGCTTCCTTTCCTCTCTCCTCCATAACTTTCTTAATCCTCTTTGCGAGGAAGAGGCGGCGCTGCCCCACCTTGCGGGATACTATTATGCCAACCTTTTTACATTCCATGGCTTTTGTCATAACTGCATATCTTTTTCTTATAATATGTTTCGCTCTCTTCTCCACTTCCTTTTTATAAATATTTCTGGAAATGGGATCTGCAACTATGACATTCTTTCCAGTTGCGATATATAGCCCTATCGGATGGAAAAATCCGTCACCAATGAAAATGAATTCATCCATTTCATCGCTTATCATAAGGGCTGAGGATAAATCGCATCCAAGAATCTGTCCATCATGGGATGTTCTTCTCCCCATTTTTCCCATCTTTACCTCATATCCTCTTTTGATCAGATAGTTGGTGCATCTTTCAAGCATGTGGAGGAATGGAGTTATGCTTGCCATTCCTACTTTTTTCCCTTCTATAAATGGAATAACCTTTTCCATAAATTCTTCATTGAAATTGTATCTCACCTCTATAAAAGACACAGGGGGAGAGTAAATCTTCCTTAAATATGGCATCTCCGCCTCTCCTATGCATATTATTCTATCCACATCACTCCTTTCCACAAAATCGCAGGCGCCATAACATGATTCCATGAGAAGAGATGCATCTATGCCATTTTCCTTTATGAATTTCAGTATTTTATGGGCGTAGGGCTGCAACCCCTCAGGCATTTTGATGGCAACCCTTCTACCCTTTCTTGCTTCCTGAAGAAGTTTTTCCTCATCAAGTTCATAGTATTTTAACTTCATCATTCACTTCTATATTGACAAGGGTATCTATCTTCATGCCTGTTCTTTCCTCTATTTTTTTCAAATCACCCTTGTTTATTGCAATGTATATGCCCCTTATTTCAATACCCATTTCCTTTAGTGCATCCACAACTGCTACGAGAGTTCCTCCCGTGCTTATTACATCATCCACTATCACCACCTTCATCCCCTTTTCAAGCCCGTTTATGTAAATCTTTTTCTCTGAATAGCCGGTTCTCTGGATAACTTCTCTTTCTCCAGGAAGTCCATATTTTCTTTTTCTTATGATGGTAAAGGGTATGCCCGTTTTCACAGAAAGAAGAGTTGCAATAGGAATTCCCATTGCCTCCACCGTTACTATCCTCTCGCATTCTGGCATCCTTTCCTTTATCTTATCCACCACCTCCTCAAGCAAATATGGTTCTATAAAGGGTATTCCGTCGGTGAGGGGATGTATGACATAGTTGTAATCCCCTTTTTTCACAATGGGTGCGTTCCTCAAACTTTCCTCAAGCCTCATCAAATCACCTTTTTCAAATCCTCAACAAATTTATTAATCATTTCCCTGCTCACATGGGGCATGATAACAATCCTTATTATCCCGCTCTCTTCATCCCTTCCAACAAACCATCCAAGGGAAGCAAGTTTTTTTACAACCCCATTCACATCCTCCACCCTAATGGCAATGAGATTCAGTTCAGGTTCCACATAATCTATGCCATTTTTATCAAGAATCATTGCCATATGCCTCGTGTTTTCCATGCATCTCTCTGCAATTTTTTTGTAACCTTCGTAGCCGAGATATTTCATCACCGCATAGCTTGCTGCCGCCGCCCCCCCGGGCCTTGTACCCAGAATGCCTGCCTGAAAGCGGGTGTGGGTGCATCTACTTCTCACCTTTATTTCATCGAGCCATTCCTTATGACGGAGAAGCAGGAAGCCGGAGGGTATGCACGACATTCCCATTTTGTGACCATCAACGCATATGCTGCTTATTCCCGTCCTAAAATCAAAGATTTTGTTGCTCACAAAGGGGGCGACAAAGCCACCGAAGGCAGCATCCACATGCAGAAATACATTTTCATCTCTGCAAATCTCCGCAATCTCCTCTATTTCGTCTATCCTCCCAAAGGGGGTGTTTCCTGCAACGGCAACAACGCATGCGGTATCTTTGTCAATATTATCTTTGACATCCCCCGCCGCCATATAATATCTGCCTCCCACTACTTTCATCTTCAAATCAAGCATGGAAGCAGCTTTCTCCATGGAGAAATGTGCCTGCCTCGGCACTATTATTTCTTTTTTCCCGCTAATCTTTTTGAAAATCCACAAGGCAGTTATATTGCTCTCGGTTCCACCAGAGGTGAATATACCCGCATATCCTTTCGGAGCATGCAAGAGTTTTGCAACCCATTCTATAGTTTTCTCCTCCAGTTTTTTGCTTCCCTTGAAAAGCTCGTAATCTCCAAGATTGCTCTCGATGAACATTTCATATGCTTTGACGGAAATTTCATGGGGAAGAGTACACATAGAACCGAGTATTCTGCTGAAGGCGGCATCCTCCTTTTTTGCCTTCTCTAGATATTCCATGATTTCATCCATGAAGATTTATGTGAATTCTGTTATAAGTATTTGGATTGGATAGCAGAGAAAAACATGGAGAAATAAAGTCAACCTTTCATCATGAAGGAAATGTTATAAAGCATATTCCATTAATTGTTTTAATGCAGGGGAGAACAAGATGCCCTTACTGCAACAAAAACGTTGTGGTGGAGGTGCCGGACGGCGCCACAGGCATGCAGCGCACAGTGTGCCCCAATTGTGGAATGCATATAAAGGTGGATGTGAATGGCGGAAGTGAGGAGAAAATACAGGAAAGCCCGATACATCCTCTGGTGAAGGAGGAAAAATCCGGAAAACCAACGGTGGCGGGAATTTTTCTAATAATTGTTTTTCTACTTGGCATCATAATGGGAACATCTCTTTTGCTTTCTGAAAAAGAGGCATTGCAGGGAAGTGGATTCTTTGAAGGGGCTGTAGTGAATACCAGTCATAATCCCGTAGTAGGAGCAACCATATATCTTATGGACAATGGCCAAAAAATAAAAGTTGCCGAGACAGATGGTGAGGGTTATTTCTCTCTCAATCTATCTTCGGGGAAGCACAGAATCCTTATTGAAAAGGATGGGTATATCTCCAAAAACATAAGCATAGGGGTTTTCCCCATAAAGAGTATTTTCAGAGAGAGATTTGTGATGAAGGAGGGGGAAGGAGAAGAAAAGGAGAGATCCATAACCGCCTTTGTTATAGACATCCTTCCCATGATGGCTCTCGCCATAATAATCCTCTCCATTCCTCCACTCATAGGTGGCATATTCTGCTTTATGAAAAAATACAGGATAATTGCGATAGTGGGAGCAATTTTTGGGATATTTTCCGTGGGATTTTTTATAGGAACCATACTTAGCATAGTAGCCCTTATTCTAATCCTGACATCAGGAGAGGATTTTCTCAAGAAGGTATAAATTTATTATAGCTAAAGCATTTAATTTCGTGCATTCCAGTGAAATTATAAGAGGAAAACTCTCCAGCAAACTTAAAGGGAGGAAGATATTTCTGGGAATGACGGGCAGCATAGCCTGCGTGGAGTGCGTTAAACTGGCAAGACATCTGATAAGGCATGAAGCAGATGTGGTGGCTGTGATGAGCGGTGAGGCATGCAGGTTTGTTTCGCCTGAAACCATGAAATTTGCTACGGGCAGGGAAGTAATAACACAACTCAGTGGTATGACGGAGCACACCCAGGAGGGAGATATGCTTTTAATAGCCCCCTGCACAGCAAACACCATTTCCAAGATAGCACTTGGTATAGCAGATAATGCTGTGACAACCTTTGCACTTGCCTTTCAGGGAAAAATAATGATTGCTCCTTCAATGCATCTTTCCATGTATGAGAATGAAATCACGAAGGAGAATATCAGGAAATGCAAGGAGAGAGGGATATGTTTCATACCTCCAAAAGTTGAGGAGGGAAAAGCCAAGATGGCTGATACAGATAGAATAGTGAGAGAAGTTATAAGGGCTTTTGGAGACAAAAAGGGAAAAATGCTAGTGATAGGGGGCGCCACCTACCAGCCAATAGATGATGTGAGAGGCATAACAAATCGTTCCTCCGGCAGGATGGCAACGGCAATTGCAGAAGAGGGCTATGAAAGAGGAATGGATGTTGTGTTATGGGCTAGTTTTGAGCCGCCTTCCTCTATTCCTTCCAGAAAATTTGAGAGTGTTGAAGATTTGAGAAAAATGGCGATGGAGGGGGAAAGATATGATGTGGTGGTGAACTGTGCCGCCATCTCCGATTTTATTGTGGAGAAAAGAAATGGAAAGATAAAGGGAGGGAGGGAAATTACCCTAAAATTGAAACCTGCTCCAAGGATAAATCCTCTCCTCAGAAAGATGGGGAAGAAGTTGATAGCATTTAAACTGGGGGGAGAGGGGGTAGTAGAAGATGCAAAGGAGTTGCTTTTGAAGGAAAAACTGGATTATGTGGTGGCAAACAGGATAGAGAGCATCGGCAGCGATACCACAAGAGTATGGATTGTTGGAAAGGATGGGGTGGTGGCAGAGACGGAGGGAACCAAAAGAGAGGTGGCTGAAAAGATAATTGATTTAATATGAAAGTCATTGCCTTTTCTCCAGCCCATATAACAGGATTTTTTGAGATATTCTATACTGAAGATGAAATGGCTACAGGCTCAAGAGGGGCTGGTTTTTCCATCTCTCTTGGCAGTTATGCAGAATTGTGGAGCAGCGGAAATATGAGCATGGAGGGAAATATAGGGAAAGGAGAGATAACAAGAGAAGCCCTTAAATTGCTTGGGGTGGATAATGTCAAGGTGAAGATAAAGAATGAATTGCCTCTTTCCCAGGGTTTTGGAATGAGCGCCTCATCTACCCTTGCTTCCACACTGGCAGCATGCCATCTCCTTTCTCTTGAACCCGAAAATGCTCTCAGAGCCACTCACATTGCAGAGGTGAAAATGGGGGGAGGGTTGGGAGATGCCATTGCGGCATTTCATGGAGGGATGGAGGCAAGAATTTCTCCGGGGATGAAGGGTAAAATTGAGGTGATGGAATGTAGGGCAAAAATACTGGTGGCGGTGGTTGGGAAACCCATTGAAACAAAGAAGATTATAAAGAATGAGAAAATGATGGAAAGGATAAATGACGCGGGCAGGGAGGCAATGAAAAGGTTCATGAAAGAGCCATCCCTTGAAAACCTCGCAACCATATCATATGAGTTTGCCCTCTTCACAGGTATTGCAGATGAAAAAATAGAGAGAATATTGAAGGAAGGGAATAAAATTGGTAGCATGGGAATGTGCATGCTTGGCAATTCTGTTTTCGCTCCATATAGCATTGAGATGCATAAGTTCCTTTCCAGATTTCAATGCCACCAGTGTTTTATTGATAACGAAGGAGCAAGGATATTAGCAGCCCTTTTCCCTTAACCACTGTCTGAAGCAATCTCTGTGCCAGTATTTTCCTTCTTTAAATATGACTCCCTCTTCTATCTCTCTGCCACAGTATTCACATTCCATGACGATATATATGGTATCATTTAAAATCATATCTCAAATATGGCAAATAGGGGAGCGTGGTCAGATGGCTTTGGCATGGCTCTCATCTCCTTATATATAAACGACTTTTTGCTTCTTTCCGCCATGCTTTTGAAACCCCATATATGATCTACTCTCATCCCCGCATTTCTCCTGAAGGAATTGCTCCTGTAATCCCACCATGTGTATTCTCTCCCTCCTTTATTATGAAGGCGAAATATGTCTATAAAGCCGGTGCTCATAAGGCGAAATATGGCATCTCTTTCCTCCCTGCTGAAACCTATTGAATACTGGAGTATTTCGGGATTGTAAACATCCCTTTTCTCTGGAGCAACATTGAAATCTCCCACCAGTAGAAGAGCATCTCTTTCATCAAAATTTTTAATAATATATTCCCTCAACCCCTCTATGAACTCTATTTTGTAATCAAAGGAAGGAGAGCCAATTATTTTTCCATGGGGAAAATATGCATTTATTATTTTAATGCCATCTATCTCAGCCATTATTATTCTTTTCTGGCTTTTTTCTATTTCCTCAAAATTTTTTTCATGGGAAATGATATTATGCTTTGAAACTATTGCAACCCCATTATATGCCTTCTCCCCTTTAAATATGCTTTCATAGCCCTTCTCCTCAAAAAATTTTACGGGAAATCTCTCATCCTCCATCTTTAATTCCTGCATTGCAAGAACATCGGGCTTCATTTCATCAATAAGTTTCTCTACAAGGAGAAGGCGGGCATTCAGAGAATTAACATTCCAGGTGGCTATGCTGAGCATATGAAAAAATGTATAGCATATATTTAACCTTCTTTCTGAATACCCTCTCTTGTTTTAACAGCCATCCCCCTTTCGAAATCAAGCATTTCTTCTCTATTCATAACACTCTGCCCCACCCCCAGCAACTCATCTTTCTCATTTACAATGAGTACCTCATCATAGGGTCTTATCTCCCTACATGCGTCCACTACAAACTTGGCAAAAACATTCTTTCCCATCTTTATGAATGGAGATGCGTCATCATCAACAACCACTCTCATTTGTGGCGGAGTGAAAAAAGAATGCAGTTTTTTTCCTCCCTCTATTTTCAGCGTGAAGAAGCCATCCGTGGCACGCATTGAAACCACGTGCTTTCCATCGCATATCACATTTCTTATTTTGCCAGTTGTTCTTGATTTTATTATTTTAACTTCTCCGTCAAAAAGAGCATCTCCTGCCCCCTCTCCAAACTGATAATTTGCTATACTCTTTATCTTTCTCAAGTCAAAATCCTTGCTTTTTCTTCCCACTTCATCCAAGCCGGCAATTATCAAATTTCTATAGAATCTTCTGGATATCTTTCTCCTTTCCCTTTCTGTTCCAGTATCAATGTTCCAGGGGAAGATTGACTGAGCAACCGGATATATTTCATCAAGTTCCAGAGGCACGGGGGCAAAGGGCGCCTCTATTATGCAGTTTGCCTCAATTTTCTTCATCCATTCCGCCCTGCTGTAGGGTTTTTCCATTTCTTCAAATATGATACTTTTTTCAAAAAAGGGCTGATATCTTTCCATTATCCTTTTCTGAAATCTGTAAATTATGGGCCTGTAAATGGAATAACCGCCAGTATACATCAAAGCCCTCTTCCTAGAAATATTCTCCCATTTTTCCAGCCATTTTCTGTTATCTTTAATCACCTCCATTGCCTCCATGAGAGAGGGATGGGAATATGCTCTTCTCTCCATCATCTCCCACAGATTACCCTCCCTTATCGCCTGTCTCACCCTCCTTATTTCCATAAATGTTTGCCAGAGATTATGCATGGCAATAAGTTTCATCTTCCTTTTCTCATCCATGTGCCTGAGTTCATCTATGGTTGTCGAGGAACATGCGGGGCAGTTACAGATATTTTCATCCATCTCACTCAACCTTATGGTTCTATCAGAAAATATGAGGCGATTATCCCTGGCATATTTTACATATGAGGCGGAATCAAACATATCGCAGCCAAGGGCAACAGCCATGGGAAATATTATGGGATGTCCTGCTCCAAAGAGATGAACAGGTCTGGAGGGTGGCAGTTCTTTCTTGCTTTCTATTATTATTTCTGCAATATCAGCATATCTCTGATTTTCCATGAGAGGAACAACGCCTCCTATCGGATAGACATCACATCTCAATCCCGCAAGTTTTTTTGCACATTTTTTCCTCAAATCCCCATATATGCCCCCCTGAACAGTGCAGGCGAGCATCATCTCTCCTTTTTCCTTCATGCTTTCCCTTGCTCTTCTTACCGTTTCCTCCATTTCCTCCTTTGCCCTTTCATAATCAGCATTTTCAGAAAAAATGTCAACAATTGTCCCTATATCACTTCCGATATCTCTCTGAAATTTCACCATCTGAAGAGCATCGAGCTCTATTCCATAAACATACATCTGGAAGGAGCCGGAATCGGTCATGATGGGACCATCGAATCCAATGAGTTTATGGAGTCCTTCCTTCATTGCCTTTTTCCTCAATTTTTCGTCGCTGTATATTATATAGGAATTGGTTATGAATGCCTGAGCCCCCATTTCAAGCATTTCTTCTATTTCAAGAATTTTGAGATGAGGATTTATGACGGGAAGAATCGCGGGTGTGTTTATTATCCCATGAGGTGTATGAAGTATACCTATTCTCGCCAGTCCATCCCTTGCCTTTATCTCAAACATAAGGAAATAAGGAAGTAGGGTTATAATAATTTGCGAGAAATTGATTTATAAATTCAAATGCTTTCTAACCTCCTCTGCAACCTCTTCCGGCTTCCTCTCCAGCACGACTTCGCTGTGCAACCTCTCCAGAAAAGCTGTATCATTTCTGTAATACTTCCCCATATTCTGCCTTGTTATGCATCTGAAATGAAGAGGAAAATGATTCTTTAAGCCCATGTATATGGAAACATTGAAGGAATTTCTTCCTATCCTGGAGTAGTAGGAAAGAATGCCCGATAAAATATGGGCAATCCCTTTCATATTCTCCATTCCCTCGTCCACTACCCCCATTATTTCATTATATCCATATGGAACAAAGGGTGTGAAGATTTCCACTCCTTCCTTTCTTCCTACATACCTCTCACTTTCTATTTCCATTTCAATATATCTTTCAAAATCCTTCCTTTTATTCACCAGTCTTTCCATATAGACAGTTGGATGCTCATCCACCAGTATCTGGATATGGGGATGAAGGATGCTCGAACCTGCTGGCATCAAATAATTCCAGTTGATGGAGGCAAAATTTACGTCATCGATTTCCTCTATTTTCTTTATATATTCTTTGCAAAGTTCCAGATTTTTTAAGATAAGGTGGGGAGAAAATTCATCAATTTTTATGTAATGCCTGCGAAATGCGCATACTCCACTGTATCTCGCATAGGGGCTTATATTGGGGAAGAGAAAGGATTCCTCATTCATCAGCATTTCTGTTCCAAATTCCTTCCCAAATTTTGAAACTCTCTCGGGATTGCAAAATATACACGGCTTTTCTATTAATTCAGAAAAATCCTCCTTGCCTGTATACTCAAGCCCCTTTCTATCAATAATTCTGCATCTCCTCCCCCATATTTCCTCCTTTCTGTATTCAATTATTCTTGTTTCCTCACCCACCTTTGCCTCCTCAAACCATCTGTGAAACATGGAAAAATGATGCCTTGCAGGATAAAAACCTTTTCCGATTTATCCTTCCATTCTGTCCAGAATCATCTCCACTATTTTTTCAGGAGGTGTGCTGGTGGTGTCTATAATCATATCGTATATGCTCATATCATCAAGATGTATGCCGTAAAATTTCTCATATCTTCTTTTCTCACTTTCAATCCTCTCCTTTGTTTCCCTTTTCTTTTCTCTTTCCTCCCCTCCCTCCCTCTCGATAATTCTTCTTATCCTTTCATCCTCATCACAGTCAAACCATATCCTGAAGGAGGGTATTTTTTTGAGATATGCAATCCAGCCGGAGAGGCGCCCCTCCATAATCACATTTCCCTTCCTCATTCTCTTCTCCTGTTCCATGTCCAGTTCCCTGTCTATGTGGGGATGCTCCTCGCAGTATTTTTCAAACGATTGAAGATCCATCTTATATTTTTCAGCAAGTTCTCTGAATATCATGCCAACGTTGAAATAATCCATCCCGGTTTTTTCAGCCAGGAGTTTTGCCGCGGTGGTGGTGCCGCTTCCCGGGAGCCCGCTTATTGTGACAATCTTCTTTCCCATTTTAATCTCAGGATGTATTGTATCACCTGGGTAAGGGGTATGGAGAGGAGCATGTATAGGAGAATCCAGTTGGGGAAAAGTATGGGGTTGTCGAAGAAATTTATGTGGAGATGCCATGGGGCATCAAAATAATAATGGGGCGATTTCATGAGAAAATCCCAGAGCCATGTGAAGACGGGAACAAAAAGGAAGAGGGTTATGGGCATAAGTTTCATCTGCTTTGCCGACACCTCGCTCTGCATTCTCATTATCTCCGCCTGCATTTTCTGCATTTTCTTTATCATATATTTGTTCTGAC
>CAZWEL010000005.1:0-16541 GCA_964632955.1 uncultured Thermoplasmatales archaeon
GATGTCCTCCTGATCACCATAAAGCATTATCCCATGAGCATATAATGTGGCTGTTACATTATAAATTTCATTATCTTGGATAGTAATGTCTGTGCAGTTTTTAGCAACATGTATTCCCTTTGCATTTGCTGTAGTCGCATTTCCCATATCCCTTATGAGATTATTTTTGATTGTAATGTTGTTGTGTCCTTCTCTTACAGCAACACCGCTTGTTCCATTAAACATTTCTATTCCATCCACTGTAACATTATCTGCATCCACAACTATGCATGTGCTACCATTCCCATCTATAACTGGTGATGAACCTGCCTGTAGTGTTATTTCTTTGTTTATAACAACATTTTCGTGATATGTCCCATCATGAACAACTATGGTATCTCCATCGCTTGCAGCATTGATTGCATCCTGAATTTCGTCATATGTTGCCTCTATTTTTCCGGGGGTGCTATCCATGATATCAACTAAATGATTGTATTGATGAACAATTATGTAGTCAAAATGACAGTCGTAGGGGGATTGCTCGAAATATCTAAAAACTATATGACTAACATTTGTTAAATTTAAGATTCCATCAGTGTAATCTGGATTGCTGAAATTTGCTGTATATCTCGTCCATAGCCATGTAGGTGGGGTATAACTCCACCCACTTAAGTTACCATCTGAATCAACAATCTCAAACTCAACTTTACTAGATTTAGTGGGGAGAACCCAGAACGAGCAATAGTTATAATTGCTCCAGTTCTGCAGAGACGAAAACGTTATGTTCACTTGCGCGTAACTCACATTTTCATAAGGCGATAACGCTACAGACGATTGTCCTTCTTTGCCAGAGGTGGTTGCCAGAAAGCCATTATATACCGTCCAATTTTCCCCCGTCCATGGTAAATAGCTCTCACAATGCGTTACCACACTACTTGATGCATTTGCATTTCCCGCTATAGCAAGAACTGCGATGATTGCGAAAATTCCGGCTATAGCCATAATACTCTTTCCCATAAATCTATTTTTCCCACTCATATTCTTCCCTCCATTTTTATATTTTTAGTATAGAAAGATTGAACATTTATAAATCTTACTTTTTCTTTCTCCTTTTGTTATAACAAAATCTCTTCATCTATAAAATACTATAATGCCCAAATTCACCTATCTTTAGTGAAATGCCAATCAAAGTCATCAGAAAAATTATATCCCCTTCCCATTTTTTGAATAATGAGGGTGTATGTCATAGACAATGGCGGCCAATGGACTCATCGTGAGTGGAGGGTGCTCCGCTATATAGGTGTGGAGGCGGAAATTGTCCCCAACACCACGCCCCTGGAAGAATTAAAGGATGCTGATGCCCTTGTTTTATCTGGAGGGGCACCCCGGATGGGCTTGCAGGACAAACTGGGGAGGTGCGATGAATATCTGCTCCATGCCTCCTGTCCCATTCTTGGCATATGTGCAGGACATCAATTCATGGCGAGATTTTTTGGAGGGAAGGCAGAGCCGGCTGCCATACCAGAATACGGGAAGGTGGAAATAGAGGTGGTGGAGAAAGATACTCTTTTCCGGAATCTGCCGGAAAAATTGATTGTCTGGGAGAGTCACAATGACGAGGTTACTGAATTGCCCTCCGATTTTATTCTACTCGCCTCTTCTCAAAACTGCAGGGTTCAGGCAATGCGCCATGCAAGCAGGCCGCTATTCGGCTTACAGTTTCACCCAGAGGTGGAGCACACCCAGTATGGTGTGGAGATTTTTCAGAACTTCTTAGAGGAAGCGAAATGATTGCCTACCTTCCAAAACCATATTTCCCTCCTGTAACCTTATCCACAAAATGCATGCTCAACTGTAAACACTGCATGGGCAGATTTCTCCATCAGATGATGAGCATGGAACAGCTTCATGAGGAAATGAGAGAAAGAAAGCTGAACGGTGTTCTCATAAGCGGGGGCTTTGATAAAAATGGCAGATTGCTTAATCTCGAAAAAATGCTTCCCTCAATAGAAAAATTGAAGGAGAAAATGTATGTTGCCATCCATCCTGGATTTGTTGATAAGGATATGGTGGAAAAAATTTCTTCTGCTGCAAATATTGCTTTCGTGGACATTCCCTCCAGCAACGCCATAAAAAATGTTTTTGGATTGAAAAAAACAATGGAGGATTACCTAAACAACATGCATATCCTGCAGGATGCGGGATTGAAAATATCTCCCCATATAACAGCCGGCCTGAACTATGGAGAAATAGAGGAATGGGAAATTCTCGATGAAATAAAAAATTCCAGGATTGAGAAACTGGTTCTCAATTTTATTATTCCAGCGGCAAAAACTCCTTTTGAGAACGTAAGGATTGATACAGAGGAAGCGATAACCTTCTTCAAAGAGGCAAGGAGAAAGATTAGCAAAATTGTCATCGGGTGTATGCGCCCCCGCCGCCTGGACATTCCTCTCATAGAGGCAGGGGCGGAAGAGATGGCGAATCCTTCAATGGAAGCAATGAAATATCTTGAGGAAAAGGGTGTTACAGAACTCCAATGGTGCTGCGGCATAAGCAGGGAGGAGATTTTTCTCATAGAAAGGAATAGAAGAGGGTGGCGATGACAACTACTGCTATGGATGGGGGAATGAGCAATTTGTAGGCATCTGTGAATTTTGGTTTGAAATATTCATAGGTGAGTACAATGCATGGATGAATGGGGGAGATGAGATAACCCATGAAGGAGGAAATGTAAAGCAAACTTATCATGGGAAGAGAATCAAGAAAGGGAGAGAGTATGGGATATAAAATACCTATGGCTGCTAGGTTGTGGGCTGTAAGCAATCCAATAAGAAAGGAAAGAAGGACAATCATTATTGCCGGGGGCATACCAGCCATATGGGATGATATTATATCTGTAACTCCCGTTTCAAAAATTATATTTTTAAAGAACATTATGGCAAATATGGAAAGGGCGAGAGATACGGAAATTCCCTCCTTGATTATTTTCCACTCCTTCCTCTCTCCCATTTTCCATGCCATCAGGAGTCCCAAAGGTAAAGAAATAAGAAAGGCAAGATAGGTTGATAGGTAAAAGGATAAGGGAATTGCCAGAGAGGCAGGGAGAATCACTGGAAAAAGAGATTTCCATTCCCCTCCATCTTTCCTCTCCATATTCACATTTCTGGCTTTCCTAACAAAAAGGTAACCAATCAAAAAAGCAAGAAGAAACATCGGAATCTGGGCAGATATTATTAAAAAAATGTTAGTTGATGAGAGGTCTGATAAAAGAACCAGGGGGGTGGCAAGAGGGAATATTATGAACCATATGTGACGATACCACAAATTTATCACCATAAGTTCCTCTTTCTTAACTCCCGCATCCTTTCCATGCGTATCTATTAGCGGGGCAGAAAGCAGGGCTCCGCCAGGAACAGGAAGCAACCCAAGGATGGAGGGTATGGCAATAAGCATTCCTCTGTAAGAGAGTTTGTTTTGCAGAAAAGCAATTATTTTTTCTATCTGCCCAGTTTCCTTTAATATTACGGCAAGCATTTTTATCATTATCACTATTGCCATTAGAGAGATTACTCTGTAATCTGCAATAGTTTTCAAAAGCACATCAATAATTTTATCTGGTATGGAAACAGATAGAAGAAATGCCCCTGCAAATATGGCTATGGCAAAATTCTTCCTTTTTGCCACCAGAAAAATTATGACGGCAAAGGAAAGAAGAAGCAGAATTAAAAGATAATTTTCATTCATACTATCCTCCTTTCCTTCCCCCTTCCAAGAAGAACGACTCTTGAGTCCTCCCTTTCGCTTTCGACTTTATATCCTGTTAAATCCGCCAATTTTTCCGAAAATTTTCTTATTTCCTCATGAGTGGGCATGTTTTCCAGCCCCATTCTCTGTCTTGAATAGCCAAGAAACATATATCCCTTTGGTTCTATAAACCACGGGCTGGCTTTCTCGTCCAATATGGCATACTCCTCCTCATGTTCCATATTCCATCCCCTCACCAGTGTATGCCTTATGACTGTTCTTGTTTCCAGACTGCTGAGCAATTCCAGAGTTTCATTTAACCTTTTCCAGCCATCTCTTATGAGGGGGACATTGAGTTTCCTGTATATCTCCTCATTCGGTGCAGCAACCGTAACATAAAGCTGTGTTGGAAGTGTATCCATCTCTTCTATGGCTCTGGGATTTGTTCCATTTGTCACCAGAAAAGTCGTCATTCCTTTTTTATGGCATTCTTCAAAAAAGTCACTGAGATATGGATAGAGAGTTGGTTCCCCTGTCAATGAGCACGCCACATGCTTCGGCTCCATCGCCTCCCTCCATTTTTCTATGCTTACCCTTTCATCCCCTTTATAACCGCTAAGCAGGCGGCGCTGCTCCTCTATGCTTTTTTCCAGTATGAATTTTGGAGGATCCACCTCCTCTTTTTTCATTTCAGTGAGAGTAAATGACTGAAGACGCCAGCAATAAAGGCACTTCTGGGTGCAGTGAAAGACGGCGGGAGTCATCTGCAGGCATCGATGGCTCTCTATTCCATAAAAGGTATTTTTGTAGCATGGCTTATTTTCCAGCAGTGATTTTCTCAACCAGTGGCACAGTTTTACTGCAGAATGTTTCCCCACCATCGCATATCCCTGCTTTGTAAGAATTTTTGCTCCCTCCGCATATAAATCCATGGATGGAGAATTGGAGGAGTTTAAAAATTTATCCTGTAATTCTATCTTTAGGATTAAAAGCACAAAAAAAACAAAAAGATTTTAATTTCCCCCCTTTATTATTAATGGAATGCGATTTGGGATAAAACTTCTTGTGATACTGATCTGTGTAGCCCTTTTACCAATGGTAGGTGTATCAGCGGTTATTCTAAATACATGGCATAATGAATTGAGTGAAAAAACAGAGGATAATTTAATTGAACTGGTTAAATTGAAGGCAGATTACTACAATAGAGAATTCAGTGAAATGAGAAATGTCATGGAATCCGCATCTTTTTATATATCTTCCAACTGGGGAAAGGGAACTTATTACAACACAAGTTACATCTGGTTCACCAGCAATCTCACAGATAACTGGAAAGATGATTTGAAAAATTTTGAATATGTAAAGCAGGCATTCGATTCCATGCTTATAGGAAAAAACAAAATAAAAATCAATCTTGTGTTTTTTGGGTTGGAAAACGGAATATGTTTTTTAAGCGATTCAGCACTTGTTAAATATCTGAATGAAAACATTCCACAATTTGACCACAGAGAAAGAATATGGTATACGCTTGCCAAGGAAAAAAATGCCACTGTATGGAGTCCCATGTATGTGGATGTGAATACGGGCGAGCTTGTCACCACCCTTTCCAAACCAATTTTCATAAATGGAAAATTCGTTGGAGTCATGGGATTTGATTTGCTCCTTACAACCATAAAAAATGATATTCTTGATATAAGTTATGAGAATACTGGCATTCCTCTGCTGGTAGAAAGGAATGGTGATATAATAGTCCATCCAGAATATACGGCGGAGGGAAAGTCCTGGAATGAGAGTTTCAGAGAAGAAAATATAGCCAATGTTTCCTCCTTTTCATCTCTTGAAGAGAAAATTTTCAATGCTTCCACAGGTTTCGAAATAGTGAGTTTTGATGAAAAACGTCATTATGCTGTTTTTGCCCCAATTAACGAAATAAACGGCTCCCTTCTCTTTCTTCTGCCCGAAAAAGTTGTGATGCAGAACATAAATAATATGATAAATCGCACCGCCTTTTTCCTTCTCCTCACCTTCCTTATCATTAGCCTAATAATTCTCCTTTTTGTCTCCTCTGTAACAAAGCCCATCGAGGAGCTAAGGGCGGGCGCCATGGAGGTCGCAAAGGGGAATCTGGAATATAGGTTAGATATAAAATCCAATGATGAGTTCGGTGATTTGGCAAGAGAATTCAATCGCATGGTGGAAAGATTGAAAAAAGCCCAAGATGAAATCAGAGAATCTCATGAAAGATACAAGAGTATTTTTGATGGTTCTGCAGATGTTATATACATAACAACAGAGGATGGAAAAATTATCGACATAAACAAAGCAGGAGAAAAACTTTTTGGCTATACGAGAGAAGAATTACTGAGAATGAACCCCATCGATTTCTATGTGGATAAAGAAGACAGAAAAAGGTTCAAAAAAGAAATAGAGAAAAAGGGCTTTGTGAAGGATTATGAGGTAAGGCTTAAAAGAAAGGATGGTAAAGTGCTGGAATGCATCCTCTCCACAACCATGCTGGAAAAAAATGGAAAGAAATATTATCAGGGAATAATAAGGGATGTTACCCAGTTAAAGGAGGCAAAAAGACAACTTGATATGTATAACTCTCTCCTCCGCCATGACATAAGTAACAGGAATCAAATAACTCTGGGGTGTCTCGAACTTCTAATGGAAGAGGAAATGGAAGAGGAGAAAAAAGAACTTGTCAGAAAAGCATATGACCATCTCTCCCAGGCACATCAATTACTGCAAAAACTATCAATTGTAAACAAGGTTGGAGAAATAAAGTTAAAGGAAAGGGACCTGAAAAAGGTTCTAAGAAATGGCATTGAAAGATATGATTATTTCGCAAAAGAGAAGGGCATAAAAATAATTGCTGATTTAAGGGAAGGATGTGTTATAGCAGATGAGCTTCTTGAAAATGTGTTCTCCAATATCATAGAGAACGCCATAGTTCATTCTGGTTGCAAAAAAATAGAGATAAAAAATAGAGAGGAAGGAGATGAAATGGTAATAACAATAAGCGATGATGGAAATGGTATACCAGATGAACTGGCTGAGAGAATATTTGAATGGGGGGTTAAAGGAGAGAAAAGCAAAGGAAGTGGATTTGGATTGCATCTTGTGAAAAGGATTGTGGAAGGATATGGAGGAAAGATTCTCCTGAAGGAACATAAAAATGGATTAACCTTCGAGATAAGATTGAAAAAATGCTGATAAGAACCAAATTTTAAATATTCTCAAAAAAATAACATCAATGGACAATTATGATGTGGTGATTATTGGAGGAGGTGTGGCTGGTCTTTCTCTTGCCAAATTTCTTACAGAAAAAGGAGTTCCATTTCTCCTCATTGAAGAACATAATGATTTTTTCATGAAGCCCTGCGGAGAGGGAGTAGTAAGGCACACCATGGGATATGACTTCTATGATCTATATGAAAGCAAAGTAGGAGTGGAGAAGGAGATATGGGAGACTGTAATATATACAAAATATGGAGAAATCGAGATGGAGATGCCCATAGTTATGGTAGATAAGAGAGAGATGGAACAGGAGATGGCTAAGAAAGGGAATGGAGGAGAAATAAGGATGGGGGAAAAGGTGGAGAAAATAAAAAATGGAATAATATACCCACAGGAAATTAAACCTCATTTAATAGTCGGTGCTGACGGCGCCCTTTCCATGGTGAGGGAATATATAGGGCTAAAGAAACCTATCCTTGGGATTGCGGCGGAAGGATATACAAATGATATAGACATGGATGATGAAAAATGTCATATCATTCTTGATAAAAGGGTTGTGGAATATGGATACGCATGGTATTTCCCAAAAAAGGAGAAATGGAACATAGGCATAGGAAGTCAGAAGAAGAAATATTTTAAAGAGGGTTTTAAGAGATTCAGGGAGGAAAATAAGGACATAAAGGAATGGAGGGGCGCCCTTGTGCCACTTGATAAGCCCCTAAAGGCATATGGAAAAAATGCGATTCTCATTGGGGATGCTGCCTCTCACGTATTCTCCGCCATAGGGGCAGGAATAACTCCATCAATGATAGTGGCAAAAATAGCATCGGATTTCATTGAAAGATGGGCAAGGGATGATTTCAGAAATATGGACTTTAAATCTTTTGAGAAGAAATGGAGAAGAGTAATAGGGAGATATCTCACCTATTCCTATTACACAAAAAGTATTTTCTTTTCGCTCGTGAAGAGTGAATATATCAGGCATAAACTCCTCAAAAAAATGTGTGAAAACACGAGCGAATACTACAGAAGGGTTATGAAAAGGGGTTAAAGAACCTTTATCTCCTCTATGTCATGCTGTCTTCTGGCTATCTCCCTCAGTATATTTATATTTCTTCCATCCTTCCCTATTGCCTTACCTTTATCTCTCGGATTGACTATCACACTTACCTTTTTCTCCTCTTCATTCACCACAATCTTTTCCAGTTTAAAGGGTTTGAAGAGATTCACTATAAACTGTTTTTTATCCTCATCATATTCAACAAATCTCACTTCTTTTTTGAAAATGTTTTCCAGTTTCTTTATATTTTTTGCCTCCTTTCCTATTGCCTTGCCCAGCTTTCCCTTGCCCACAATAAAGGTTATCCTGTTCTCCCTTTCAATACAGTCAAGGATTGGAGTGCCTGCTATCACCTCGGCGGCGGCGATATAATGCATTTCCTGCTGTGTAAGTTTTATCTTCATGCTATCCTTTTATAATATTCATGATATTGGATTTTCCCTCATCCACTATGGCAAGGACACTCACACCAAATGGTTTTCCACACGCATTGCCAAGTTCAATGTTATTGCCCTTGAAAACGTGTACGGGTTTATCTCCTGCCATTTCCATTACTTCCTTGGCATGAGGGCAATCTCTGGAGATTATGAACGCCTTTATCTCATTTGCCCTTTTCTTTGCCACCTTATACCCAAATATTACCTTTCCTGTAGAGATGGTTCTCAATATCTCCTTGGATATCATTTTTTCACCTTCTTCATCTTGCTCAATTTTTTAACATCTATCGCCAGTTCAACTGAACCTGTGCCCAACTTAATGGGTTGCCCCACTATAATATTTTCTGCCACACCTTTGAGCTCGTCACTCTCTCCCCTCCTTGATGCCCCAAGTAAATGGTCAACCGTTATCTCAAACGCGGCTCTCGCTATGACTGAGCTTTTCTCCCCGCTCACTCCTTGTCTTCCTATGGGCCTTATTGTGCCGGTGGATGTCATCAAATCGGCAACAAGCATTATATGGCGTATATCCACATTCAATCCTTGTTCTTGGAGGGTGTTATATGCCTCATTTATTATTGCGTTTCTTGCCGCCTCTATTCCAAGCACCTCATAAATTGCCTGTATATCATTTGTTATTGTTCTTGTTGTATCAACACCTTCCAGTTTCAGTACTTCCTTAAAATTGCTTCCTTCAGTGTAAATCACGTATTCCTCCCCCTCCCTCCTTATTATCGCTCTTTTGATTCCATCTATTCCCTTTATTTTTATATTCTTTACATCCTCGCTTATCCTTCTCAACTCCCTGTAATTCTCATTTCCCTCCTCAGGCGTGATTTCTATGTCTCCTCCCACCTCCTTTATTTTCACCTTGCTGAGTTTTTTTACAGCCTTGAGTAAATCATCCATCCCTATATCCTTTCTTTCCATCGCCTTCTCACTAGGTTTAATAACGACCTTCATGTTGTTTATATCGGTGTAAACTTCTGCCACATTTATAAGGCGGGTCATCTCAATTTTATTGGCAACCTCCTTCGCCTTATCTCTGTTAACTTTATAAACCCCTTCAAGATGAACCGTCATCATCGGAGTGGATGGCACCTTCCTTGCATCCACAATTTCTATTAAGCGGGGTAAGCCAAGGGTAACATTTATTTCTGCCACTCCCGCATAATGGAATGTACGCATTGTCATCTGTGTGCCCGGCTCTCCTATGGACTGGGCTGCCACCATTCCACATGCCTCATAGGGATCCATGAGATTTCTGTTGTATTCCTCTATCGCCTTCTCCACAACCCTCTCCAGTTTGCCAACAAGATTCCTTCTCTCAACCTTTTCTGCAATCTCTTCAATAACAACAGCAGGGAGATATTCCTTTTTTTCATCCAGTATTTTCTGTATTTTCTCCTTCAAACTCATCTCTATTTTTTTCTTCGCCTCCTTCTTTGTTTTCTTTTCTTTCTTCTTCTCTTTCTTCTCCTTAGGTATCTCCTTCTCCCTGCCCACTGCCTTCATTATTTTATCGGCGTCCTTTTTACCAAATTCCTTTTCCAGTTTTTTATATGTTGTTTTCTCCAGTTCTGAAATGGTGTAGGATGATGCCACCTTCTCTGCAAGTTTCTTTGAAAGTCCTCTCTTTATCAGCGCATTCTCTGTGGGCTTACTCATTTTCCACCTCCCTGAGTATCAAATCAACATCCACACTCTTACCTCTTGTGCTCCTCATGGGGTCAACACCATCCTCCCCATATGTCACCTGTATCACTTCACCAGTTGTGGCTCTCACACTTCCATCTTCGGTGAGCTTCACATTTTCTAAGGCATTGACAAGGCGACGCTGCATGTATCCACTTCTTGATGTTCTCACTGCCGTATCCACCAGTCCCTCTCTTCCTCCCATGGAATGGAAGAAGTATTCAGTGGGTGTCAATCCCTTTTTATAGCTTGAAGAAACGAAACCCTTTGCCTCTGCTCCCAGGTCTCCTTTCTTGAAATGAGGTAATGTTCTACTTCTATAACCTCTATGGATACGCTCTCCTCTTACCGCCTGCTGCCCCACGGCACCCGCCATCTGGCTTAAGTTGAGCATGCTTCCTCTTGCTCCGCTCCTTGCCATTATAACGGCGGAGTTATCCATACCGAGATGTTTGCTTGCTATTTCTCCTGTCTGGTCCCTAGCCCTTCCTGTAACCCTCATTATCTCCATTTCTAGGGTCTCTTCAAGGCTTCTTCCAGGAATTTGCTCCAGTTCCCCATTCTCATATGCTTTTATCAAATCCTGTATCTTCTTTTTCGCCTTTTCAAGTTGCTCTTCTATCTGCAACCTCGCCTCCTCCGGTATATCCTCATCATCTATCCCTGTGGAAAAACCTCTCTGCATTATGGCAGCCACCGCCATCTTTGTAACTCTGTCAAGGAATTCTCTGGCGGCATCATTACCGTATCTCCTTGCTATATATTCCACAATCTCTCCTTTGAATGCTCCTATGCTCTTTTCATCAATTGCTCCGTGAAGGAGTTTGCCATTCTTTATAACAACATATGCATCATAGGGGCATTTTTCCTTCAGACATGTCTCGCACCCTATGCATGCCTTCGCGGTGTATTCCAGGTTAAGTCCCTCTGGTAGTATTTTGCTGAAAATTTCCTTGCCCGTCATTCCATCCTTTACCTTTCCCTTATATCCTGCGGCAGAAAGTATGCGTATGGCATCATATTTCGAGTACCTCTTATTCCCATAGGTGAGTAAAAATGCTCCTGATATGTGGTCATGAATAGCGCCTATTATTGCTCCTCCAAATCTGGGGCTGAGAATGTGCTCCTGCACCTTCATCAGTATCTCCGCCTCCGCCCTTGCCTCCTCTGTCTGCAAAACATGCATGTTCATCTCATCCCCATCGAAATCAGCGTTGTAGGGCGGACAGACGGCAAGATTGAGACGGAAGGTTTTATATGGAAGCACCCTCACCTTATGCGCCATCATTGACATTCTGTGGAGCGAGGGCTGTCTGTTGAAAAGAACTATATCCCCATCCTGCAACTGCCTCTCCACTATTGCTCCTGGTTCAAGGCGTTCTGCTACATTGGCGGCATTCTCTTCCGTCACCTTTATTCTCCTCTCATCGGGCCTTATCACATAATTTACTCCAGGGATATATGCAACGCCTGGAGGAGGCGTTGGGGAAGGACCTCTCTTGACTAATTCCTTCATTTCCTCCATATTGTGAACTGTAACCCTAATTGGAACAGTGAGTTCTCTTGCTATTTTTATTGGCACTCCCACCTCATTTATGCTGAGGTTTGGATCGGGTGAAACAACGGTTCTGGCGGAGAAATTTACTCTCTTTCCCGATAAATTGCTCCTGAATCTTCCTTCTTTGCCCTTCAACCTCTGGGCAAGTGTTTTCAGCGCCCTCCCGCTTCTGTGTCTTGCTGGAGGAATACCGCTGGTCTGGTTATCAAAGTAGGTGGTGACATGATACTGCAGGAGTTCCCATAAATCCTCCACTATCAACTGGGGCGCTCCCGCATCTCTGTTCTCCTGCAAACGCTGATTTATCCTTATTATATCCACAAGTTTGTGGGTCAAATCATCCTCGCTCCTCTCTCCTGTTTCAAGGGTGATGGATGGACGTGTTGTCACAGGCGGCACAGGCAGAACGGTCAAAACCATCCATTCTGGACGGGCAACCTCTGGATTTATATCCAGCAATCTCAAATTATCTCCCAGCTCCTCACCCACCTTTTCAAGCCATTCTCTTATTTCTGAAGGTGTAAGTTTTCTTCCACCCTCCCTGTAGGTAGTGGGTTTGTCAAATTCCACCTGCTGTTTCTCCCTTCCACAGTGTGGGCATACATGCACCCTGCTGGCTAATTTTACCACTTCCTTCACAACATTGGCTGTGCTGTCTCCCTTTTCCACCACCTTTTGATATGTCTCCCTGAGTTTTTCAACATCCTTGTCTGTTAGCAGAAGTTTCCCGCATCCCCTGCATGTGGATTTAAGGATCGCATATATAGTCTTTGCAAAGCCCACATGTATTACAGGCATTGCCAGTTCTATATGCCCAAAATGCCCTGGACAATCTTTAACGCGCTGTCCGCATGTCTTGCATCTTAAGCCTGGTTCTATAACGCCAAGGCGGGTATCCATCAATCCCATCTCTATTGGAAAACCATCTTCATCATAGGTATCTGGTGTGATTATTCTTGTTGCAGACATCTTTCTTATCCTATCCGGAGAAAGAAGACCAAATTCAATTCCACCTATTTCTTTCTTTGATGATGCCATCATTTATACCAGCCCCCTCAATTTCAATTTCGGTTCAATTATAAGAGATTGTAGTTCCTCCAGCAGAAGTTTGAAGGCATAGCTCATCTCCACAGGACTTATTTTAGCATCATCCCCACATATTAGACATTTGAGGAATCCCCTCCGTGTTTTAAATGCAATGTGCCCGCAGTTCTCACATACATATTGCACCGTCAAATCAGATTCTTCAAGCAATCTCTCCTTTATTGTCATCGACGCTCCATGCCCTATAAGACAATCCCTCTCCATCTCTCCAAATCTCAAGCCGCCCTCTCTGGCCCTTCCTTCAGTGGGCTGTCGGGTAAGAATCTGCACAGGTCCTCTACTCCTTGCATGCATCTTTCCAGCCACCATGTGATGCAGTTTTTGATAGTATATGACTCCAACAAATATGTCTGCTATGTACATTTTCCCTGTTTCACCATCATACATTACCTCCTTGCCATTGTGTTTGAATCCATTTTTCACCAGTGCATTCCTCAAGTCCTCTTCTCTCTCTCCAGAAAAGGCGGTGCCATCCACGAATCTCCCTTCCATGGAGCCTACCTTTCCTCCTATCATTTCTAAAACATGTCCCACAGTCATTCTGCTGGGAATGGCATGGGGATTTATTATCAAATCAGGGATTATGCCATCCTCGGTGAAGGGCATATCCTCCGGATCAACTATTAAGCCAACGACTCCCTTCTGCCCATGTTTTGAGGCAAATTTATCTCCAAGTTCCGGTATCCTTTCATCCCTCACCTTTATCTTAACCATTCTCGCTCCATTGAGAGTTTCAGAGAGAACAACATTGTCTACAAATCCCTTTTCTCCATGTCTCACTGTTATGGACGTTTCCCTTCTTTTCTGGGGAACGAGCACATCTGTTGGCTCTTCAAGGAAACGAGGCGGTGATGTTTTTCCAATCAGCACCTCTCCTCCCTTAACCTCACTCTCCGGCGTTATTATTCCATCCTCGGCAAGATGGATATATGCCTCCTCATTCCTCACTCCCTTGCATTCCGGATCGGGAATTTCAAAATGATCTTCCTGTCCTCCAGGGTAGCGCTGCTCCTCCGCCGAGTAGGTTCTGAAGAAGGTGCTTCTTGCCAGTCCCCTGTCGATGGATGCCCTGTTCATTATGAGAGCATCTTCCATATTATATCCATGATAGCTTATGAC
This sequence comes from uncultured Thermoplasmatales archaeon, assembly GCA_964632955.1. Classification (GTDB taxonomy): domain Archaea; phylum Thermoplasmatota; class E2; order UBA202; family JdFR-43; genus JAGGZK01. The sequence continues at coordinate 13,937 of CAZWEL010000005.1, forward strand.
AGCTACCACGAAATTCTGACCAGCAGGACGGCGCTGGAAATTTATGTATCTAGCGGAATGGGTCTGCACCATTGGAACCTGAGGATAATGAAGAAGATGTCCTCTTGTATCCGGTCTTTTCCTGTAATTGGCGGCGGCAAATCCAAGAGATTGTTTACCCATTCCTGCTCCCATGGTAATACGGGGCGAAGAGTTATGCTCCGCATATGGAACAAGGCTTGCTCCGACACCCAGTATGCACAGCGGGTCTATCTCCATATGAGTATGCTCTGGGGTTATACTATCCTCATCTAAGGCAACATAGGCATTCTCCTCCTCCTCAGTATCTATATATTCTGCAATTCCCATATTTATGAGGTCGCTCCATGATATCTCCCCTTTCTTTACCTTCTCTCTCATCTCCTTGGTATAGAGTAATTTTCCATCCTTAACAACAAAAAGTGGTCTTCTTACCCTTCCTGCATCGCAGTTCACCACAACATCATCGGTATCGTCGTAGTAGCATACATTTATTTCCTTATCAATCTCCCCTCTCCTTCTTCTTTGCCTTATTTCCTCCACAAGTCTTGCCCCATCCGGATGAATTCCTATGAGGTCTCCATTAAGATATACTCTTGCTCCCTTTGCTCCTTTTTTGACTTCCTTAACCCCCATCTTCTTTAATTCCTTCTCCACCTTCTCCTCTGGATATCCCTCAGATATCTCCACCATTAAAGCAAGATTTTTGACCAGCCCACAGTTGGGTCCCTCTGGTGTTTCATTGGGGCACAATCTTCCCCAGTGGGTAGAATGCAAATCCCTTGCCTCAAAATGTGGCTGTGAGCGTGTTAGAGGTGAGGTTATCCTCCTGAGATGACTTATGGTGGAAAGATTGGAAGTTCTATCCAGAAGTTGGCTCACACCAGTTCTTCCTCCCACCCAGTTTCCGGTAGCCATTGCATGGTGTATGCGCTGATCAAAAACATCATGTCTCACATATGGTTTTATCTTCAATTCCTCCTTGCTTTTACCCCTTGCATACAATCTCTCCAGCTGATATTTCAAATCCTTGCAGAGAGCCACAAATGCAACTCTGAATAAATCTTCCATCAAATCTCCGGCAAGCTTCAATCTCTTGTTTGCATAATGGTCTTTATCATCTTCCCTCCTGTAACCAAGCGCCAGCTCAAGGACTGCCTCACCCATTCTGGCAAGAAAAATTCCCTTTCTTATCCTGTCCTTGTATTCATTTCCGAGATGAGGAAGAATTGTTCTGTCAAGCAATTCATTTACCCTTTCCCTTCTGTATTCCTTCGCCTGTCCTCCTGCAATCTTTTTTCCTATAAAATCAATGGCATCTTCCTCGCTCCTCACCTCATATTCCTCCTCACATGCCTCTATGTTGGAGAGGATAAAAACCTCCGTTTCGGGATAGGATGCCATGTTATTGAAAATGGAGTTGTTATCAAGCCCGAGGGCTTTCAGGATTATAATAAGGGGTATCTGGCTTGCCACATTTGGTAAGGTTGTCATCAGCATTCCGTCCTTTCTTTTCTCCACCACTATCAAACTCCTGAATCCCTCGCGCTGAGAGAACACCTGGGCTGTTTCCACTTCATACCCATATCTATTGGTTTTTTCCGTGAGCACTCTATTGGATGCAAGGTCTTCTAACGTGATAAGAACTCTCTCAGTGCCGTTTATTATGAAATATCCACCGGGGTCAAGAGGGTCCTCCTGCAATTCTATCAGTTTTTTCTCATACTCCTCGTCGCTGAGCTTTCTACCTGCCTCCTCCTCCAGCGCCTCTCTCGATATGTTGCATTTTTTGGACTTTATCATTATCGGAAGAGAACCTATTTTCACTTCTTCCGTGAGTTCTTCCATTGGCGTACCATCTATAACAGGGGTGAATTCCACTCTCACCGGCGCCTCATATGTTAAATCCCTGAGGCGTGCCTCCATGGGCGTTATTGGATGCTCCTCTCCAGTTGCCTCCTTCACCGTGGGATGACCCACCTTTATTTTACCCAACTTTACCTTATATCCTTCTATCTCAGGATGGATGAATCCTCTTTCCAAGCCCTCGCCTTCCCCTATCCTTGTTGAATTTACTATTTCCTGCAATCTTCTTTCAAGAAAGTCATTATACGATGCTATCTGATGATTCACTATGCTCCTTTCCCTGTAAAATGCATCTATTACCTCTCTCATATTATCTCCCTACTCACAACACGATACATTACGCTCTCCCCCGCGGTGGGGCTTTTTCTCACTATCTTTATTATATCTCCCTCCTTCGCCTTTATTGCCTTCACCACAGGATCATCCACCAGGATGCGGGGAAGCTGTTCCTTTTTTATTTTATAGGTTTTCAGAAGCTTTTCTGCTTCCTCCTCTGTCAAAATCTCATGATGGGGCACCAACTCATGCTTAAGTATATCCATCTTCATACTCCTCCCTCTCCAGTATTACATACCCTATTTTAATTTTTGGGTCATGCGGGCCTGAGGGGATTTTCGAGCCTGTCCACCGCTAACAGGCATTCGAACCCCTGGCCACCTGGTTAAAAGCCAGGTGCTCTACCTAGCTGAGCTACAGGCCCTTCCCCAGTGTGCAAAATAGA
>CAZWEL010000006.1:0-16415 GCA_964632955.1 uncultured Thermoplasmatales archaeon
CACATTGCTTCCCACCACATTTCCCCATGCCGTTTCCACATGGCCGGCATAGGATGCTATTCCCGAAACAGCAAGCTCTGGCAGGGAGGTGCCAAAAGCAACTACTGTAAGGCCGATGGTATGTTCACTCACCCCCAGTTTCGCCGCCATATCCACGGTGCTTTCCACGAAATATGCGCTGCCCTTTATGAGCACGAAACAGCCCAGGAAAAGGTGAATGGCGGAGAGGAAAAAGGAGGATGGAAATGGGTTGAAGTAAAGAAGGAAGGCGAGAAGCAGGAAGACAGGAAGATAAATCAAATCCAGTTTTTTCATTCTCAAATTTAAATGTTCATGCCCTATAAAATATGTTATTGCTAAATGTTAGCACTTCTCAGAAAAGGAATATTAAATGGTTCTGCATTAATTCTAAAATGAAAATAGATGAGTTATATTCTGAAAGAACAAAATATTTCCGCACCTCAGAAATAAGGGAACTTCTGGAACTCTCTCAGAGGCCAGAGGTAATCTCCTTTGCTGGTGGGCTGCCCAGCCCTCATGCTTTCCCTGTCAAAGAAATAAAAGAGATTTTGGATAATGTCCTTTCCAATGATTATGCCACCGCCCTTCAATATGGTCCCACTCCCGGACTTAAAATTTTCAGAAAAACACTTGTGGACTATGTGAAGAATTTTGATATAGATGCAAACATCGATAATATTTTCGTGACTGTGGGCTCACAACAGGCGTTGGATATTGTAGGCAGGGTTTTCATGGATGCAGGAGATGTTGTGTTTGTCTCTCTTCCAACCTATCTTGGAGCCATCAACGCCTTTCATGCATATGGAGTGGAAATGGTGGGCATACCTCTTGATGATAATGGAATGAGGGTTGATATTCTCGAGGAAAAAATAAAGGAGATGAAAGGCAAGGGCAAAAAACTAAAGATAATATACACGGTGCCCACCTTCCAGAATCCTGCTGGAGTGGAACTTTCAGAGGAAAGGAGAAAACATCTCCTTGAGATTGCCTCCAAATATGATCTTCTCATCCTTGAGGACGAGCCATACAGCATGCTACGTTTTGAAGGAAAATCACTTCCTGCCATGAAATCAATGGATGAGGAAGGAAGAGTAATCTACCTTGCAACATTTTCCAAGATAATGTCGCCCGGTTTCCGGCTCGCCTATGTGGTAGCAGAAGAGGAGATAGCAAGAAAGATGGTGGTGGCAAAGCAATCCATGGATTTATGCGCCCCCACTTTCACACAGATGATAGCCAAATATTACATTGAAAATGGTTACATCGAAAAGAGGGTGAAGAAGATAATAGAGATGTACAGGAAAAAGAGAGACATAATGCTTGATGCTCTGGAAAGGTATTTCCCAGATGGATGCAGGTGGACGAAGCCGAGGGGAGGAATGTTTCTATGGGTGGAATTGCCAAAGCATATCAATACCGTGGAGATGGTTCAGGATGCCATAAAGGAGAAGGTTGCCTATGTGCACGGAAGAGCCTTCCATGTGGACGGAGGCGGCACAAATGCTATGCGCCTCAATTTCACCAATCCCGATGATGATGTTATAGAGGAAGGGATAAAAAGGCTGGCAAAGGTGATAAAGGAAAGGATGTAAGGTCACTCCACCTTCATTATCTTTCTTTCTCCATAACCAGTTATTATCTCTATGTAGCCCCTCAGTAAATCATCTATTTTTTTACTCCCAGTATCAACCTTCAGAGATTCAAGCCTCGCCATTTTTTCTTTTGTTCCAACAACAATTATATTTTTCCTTCCCACTCTTTTAATAACCTCTGGACTTATCTGCTGATTTCCTCTGCCAAAAATAAAACCTTCTCCCCCGAGAGGGCTTACCACTATACATGCATTCCTGCCCATATTATTCAGTATATCTCTCTCTGTTGCATCCCTGCATATTATTTTTCCCTTCCTCACCACATCCACCCCAAGAAAAGTTCCCTCTATACCCATGGCTTTCTTTATCTCCCACAGGGTGCTTCCTCCTCCCATTATGTATGTCCTCTCTTCCTCCATATTTTCAAGGAACCATTCTGCAATCTCCTCTTTCCCCCCTCCATAAACCTCCTTTCCTGCCTGCAATTTCTCATGATGGGGTGACAAAGCATATCCCCTCGGTTTTATTTTCAGCTCTCCCCTCCTGAAAGCATCCTCATCTATATCCACAACCTCTCTCTCCTCCATTTCCAATCCTTCCAGAGAGTCAATAATCTCCGCAGCATCTCTTGGCGTGAGAGCAAATACAGCAGAATACATCTTCACCCCTGCAGGAATGCCCAGAATTGGTATCTCGCCATTCACCACCTCCAGAATGTCGGCGGCGGTGCCATCTCCTCCCGCAAAAACTATTATATCCACCATCCTTCCCATAATCTTTGCCGCCTTTTTTGTGTCCTCTGCCGTTGTTTTTTTATCTGGCAAATAAACTATCTCCGCCTTTTTTCCCACCTTCTTGAAAACATTCTCTCCCATTACCCCGCCACATGTGCAGAATTTCCTTTCCTTTTTTAAATGAATGAGGAATTCTTCAGCTCTCAGAGGCGAAACGGGCGTTGCTCCTCTTTTTCTTGCCTCCTCCTCCACTCCGTCTGTGCCCTTGAGAGCCACCCTGCCGCCCATGCCCGCGATGGGATTTAAAATAAATCCCACTCTCTTCATCTGATTTCCTCAATCCTTTCCTGTATAATTTTCTGCGCCTTGAAAAGTCCCTGGCGGATATTCTCTATTTTTTCCTTTATTGAAGGAGATGCATTATCCATCTCTTCATCTATCTGTTCCAGATAGCCACGACAAGCAATTATGGTATTGAGCAAATCATAGGAGATTTCTCTCAAAGGCGTCACTTCCAAGTCCCCCGCTCTCTCCTTTAGAAGATGTGTTTCCGGCTCCTTTTTTTCATCAACAACCCTCTCATATAAATCGAGATAGAGCTGCAACGCCTTCACCAGCTCATTGCCAAGCACAGTATGTTTCTTTCCATATTTTTCTCCCACAAACTTCTTGAATTTATTCCATGTCTCCTCCTGCCTTGAATCTATTCTTACTCCAATTGGTTTACTCATTTTATCATCGTTTTGCTAACAATTTAATTCCCGTATATATGCCTTTTGGTGTTGTCTTTTGAAAACGATTCATATTCCAACAAATTTATAAGTATAAATTTACTTCAGATGAAAATGAGCACATACAATGCTATCGAAACCGAGAAAAAATGGCAAGAGAAATGGAAGGAGATGCAGATTTACAGATTTCAGCCGGGGAAAGAGCCGGTTTATTCCATAGATAACCCCCCTCGCTATGCTTCGGGTGCTCTCCATATAGGACATGCAGTCCATTACACCCACATAGATTTTGCCGCCCGCTATAAAAGAATGAGGGGATTCAATGTCCTTTTCCCTCTCTGCTTCGATGTTAATGGCATCCCAATAGAGGAGAGGGTGGAAAGAAAATATGGAATAACAAGAAAAGATATCGACAGGCATGAGTTTATAAAGAGATGCGAGAAGTTTGCAGATGAGAATATAGACGAAATGATTCGCCAGTTCACAATACTGGGGGAGTCAATGGATGAGAGCGTTTTCTACAGAACAGATGCAGAGTATTATCGTCGCCTCACCCAGATATCCTTCATAAGATTATACAAGAAGGGCTACATTTATAAAGGAAAATTCCCCGTCAACTGGTGCCCAAGGTGCATGACGGCAATGGCAGATGCAGAGATAGAACATGTTAATAGAGAAACAAAACTGAATACCATAAAATTTTATCTTGCGGAGGAGGTGGAGGGAGAAGGGATAAAAAGAGATGAAAAGGGTAGCTACATAGAGATTGCCACCACACGCCCTGAAATGCTTTCCACCTGTCAGATTGTGGCTCTCCATCCCAATGATGGAAGAACCGCCTATCTCTCTGGAAAGGAAGTTATTGTACCCCTATATGGAAAAAAGGTTAAAATTGTGGAAGATGAAAATGTCGATCCTGAATTTGGTACAGGAATAGTGATGATATGTACCATAGGAGATAAGGAAGACCTGGAATGGGCTATGAAATATGATCTCCCCATTGAGATATGCATAAATGAAGACGGCACCATGAATGAACTTGCTGGAAAATATGAAGGGATGAAGGTAGAGGAGGCAAGAAGGGCAATCATAGAGGATTTGAGGGAAGAGGGCTATCTCATAAAGCAGGAGAATCTGGAGCAGAGTGTGGGTGTTTGCTGGAGATGTAAAACTCCCACAGAATTTATACAAGAAGAACAGTGGTTTTTGAAAATACTTCCCTTTAAAGAAAAGATTCTTGAAGTGGCAAAGGAGATGAAATGGCTGCCTGAATACATGTTCAAAAGGCTGGAGGAATGGGTCAACTCCCTTAAATGGGACTGGGTGATATCCCGCCAGCGTTATTTTGCCACCCCCATACCCGTATGGGAATGTGAGGATTGTGGGGAAGTGGTGCTTGCTGAAGAAGAGCAATGTTATGTTGATCCAACCATTGATAATCCACCTGTTGATAAATGTCCGAAATGTGGAGGAAATCTGAAGGGAAGTGAGGATGTTTTCGATACCTGGATGGATTCCTCAATAACACCCCTCTACAACACCTTCTGGGAGAGGGATGAGGAAATGTTCAAAAAATTATATCCCATGAGTTTGAGACCTCAAGCACATGACATAATAAGAACATGGGCGTTTTACACCATCCTCAGATGTTATCTCCTCACCGATGAAAAACCCTTTGAAGAGCTTATGATTGATGGCTTTATTCTCGCGCCCGATGGAAAACCCATGCATACTTCCCTGGGCAATGTGGTTGACCCCCTTGAAATAATAGAGAAGCATGGGAGTGATGCCCTTCGCTATTACGCCGCCACCTGCAAGCTTGGAGAGGATAACCCCTTCAGATTCAAGGACTTGGTGAGAGGAACAAGGTTGATGAACAAGCTATGGAATGTGGAGAATTTCATAGGAAAGGTGGTGGAAAAAAAGCCAGAGAAGGGAGAGATGCATCTAGTGGACAGATGGATTATGAGTAAATATTCCTCCATGGTGGAAAGGGTCAGCAAGCACATGGATGTGTACAATTTTTCGGATGCAATGAAGGAGATAGAATATTTCCTCTGGCATGAGTTTGCAGATCATTACATGGAAATGGTGAAGCATCGCATTTATGAGAAAAAGGATGAGGGTGCATTGTATACTCTCTATACCATAGGTCTTGGAATGACAAAACTCTTTGCTCCATTCTTCCCCTTCCTGACCGAAGAGATTTACCACCTCTTTTACAAAAATTTTGAGGGAGATGAGAGCATTCATATTTCCTCCTGGCCCTCCCCAATTTTGAAGGATGAGGAGGCGGAGGCGGAAGGAGAAATCATAAAGGAAGTGGTGGCAAAAATAAGGGAATGGAAAAGCAAGCATGGAATGCCTCTCAATGCTGAAATAGCCAGAGCAACAATATATGGAAGAGTTGAGGGGGAGGACATAATAAGGGGCACATTGAAGATAAGGGAACTCAAATTTTCAGATGAAATGATGAGCAGAAAGAAAATAGCCATTCCATTATACAGCAAAATAGGTCCCCATTTCAGGAAAAAAAGTAGCAAAATAATAGAGGAGATAAAAAGGAATGGAGAAAAGGTGGCGAAAGAATTGGAAGAGCATGGCTATTATTCCTTTAAATTGGATGGCGAGGATATAATCATTGATAAGGAATTTATCAAAATAGAGGAGGAAACGGATGAAAACCTATTAAAGGCAGGAAATATTTTCATAAGAGTGGAAAAATGAAAAGAGAATGGATGATGAGATTGATTGCTATACTTGTGGTGCTCTTCATGATACTTTCAGGATTCGTGGTAATGTTCTACCACACCTGATTAAATGAGCCTTGGCTCATATTCCTTCCATATCCCGCCAGAAAAATTTTTGAGAGATATGTCTCTCATACTTTTTATTTCTCCATCTATTTCCGCCAGAAGAATGCCTCCATTTCCCTCATTTTCATAGAGGCGGGATGAAAATATGGTTAGGCATTTTTCATATACAACAATGCCATTAAAATGATAATCATGTCCTCTTATGAAACCTGCTGCCCCCATTCCATCTAGGAAATCATAAAGTTCCTCCCTTCCAAATTTTCTTCCAGCTCCTCTGTAGACTGGGGAAATATCAATATCGCTCCATGTTATATCCTCCACTGCCCTCTCATCATTCTTATCCATCCTCTGCCCTTTGTAAGGGAATCCTGCATGGGAAAGAAACACATTGTTTGCCATGGCTGCTAGGGGCATTTCTCTGAAGATTCTATCATACCCCACATATTTTTCTCCTGCTGCAATAAAAAAATTGCTGTGGAAGGGAATGAAATGGTATGCTTCGTGATTCCCCTTTAAAAGAAAAATTTTTTTTGGATTTTTCAATTTTGTTTCCAGCAGAAAATTTATATTGGAAAAAGCGTCAACGCCTTCTGGTTCCCTGTCTACATAATCTCCAAGGAATACAAGAAAATCATATTTTTCACTGAAAAATTTTTTTATCACTTCTCTGGAAATCATCACATCTCCGTGGGTATCTCCCGCCACCATTATTTTTCCCTTCAAAAAGAGAAGAGGAGGCTCCTTCGCCATTATCTCTCTTACCTTTTCCAGTGTTTCATCATCAAGAGGAGGCATAACTAATTGTTTAAATATATGGCGACTATATGAGTTTAATGATTTCAGTGGTGGTACCTATATTCAATGAAAGAGATAACATTCCATTGCTATATGAAAAACTCTGTGATGTTATTGGAGAAGAAGATGAGATAATATTTGTGGATGATGGGAGTAACGATGGGAGCTATGAAATGATAAAGGAATTACATTCCAGCGATAAGAGGGTAAAATGTATCAGGTTCTCCAGAAATTTTGGCAAGACGGCAGCCCTCATGGCGGGATTTGAGGAGGCAAAGGGGGAAGCGATAATAACCATGGATGGCGATTTGCAGAACGACCCTGAAGATATACCTAAAATTCTGGAAATGCTCAAAGAATATGATGCTGTGAGTGGATGGAGATATGACAGAAAGGATCCCTTCTTATCAAAAAAATTGCCATCTCTTATATCAAACAAAATTTCCAGATGGCTAACAGGGCTAAAATTGCATGATTTCAACTGTGGATTGAAGGCATACAGAAAAGAATGCTTGGCGGACCTGGAGCTATATGGAGATATGCACCGCTATATTCCTGCGGTTCTTGCCTGGAAGGGTTATAAAATTGGAGAGGTGAAGGTGAAGCATTATCCAAGAAAGCATGGGAAAAGCAAATATGGATTTACCCGCCTCTTCCGCGGTTTATTTGATTTAATAAACTTCAAGTTCTGGGCTGGCTATTCCACGCGTCCTCTCCATTTCTTTGGAGGAGTGGGAGGAATAATGTTTCTGCTGGGATTTATCTCTGCTCTATATCTGGTTATACTAAAATATTTTTATGGCGAAAAGCTATCAAATCGCCCCCTCCTGTGGCTTGCAATTCTTCTAATGATAATGGGGTTTCAGCTTTTCATGACGGGATTTCTTGCTGAGATAATGATAAGAAATTATTACTCCTACCCTGGAAAGAAAATGTATGTTATAAAGGAAAAACTGGGATAATATGAAGGTGTGCATGCTTACCGGATTGAATAAAATAGGTGCGTTCATCAATTTCAAAAATGCTGGAGGAATGGGCACACAGGTTCCCCTTCTTGCTGAGAAATTGAGGGAGAGGGGCATAGATGTGGATGTAGATGGAGAAGGGGAATATGACATATACCATGTCCACAATCCAATGCCCAACTATATTCCTCTGATGAAAAAAGCAAGGCGAAGAGGGGCAAAAATAATAGTGCATGCCCGGCATCTCCCGGAGCTTGTAAGGGGAGGTTTCAAATTTGGAAATGCCATCTATCCCTTTTTCCATGTTTACTCTATATTCTTTTACAGCAGGGCGGATGCTGTGATATGTGCTACCCCCTATGTAAAAAAATGGATGGAGAAGAATGGAATAAAAACCAAACTATATCTCATACCCAATGGAGTGGATTGCTCCTTTTTCTATCCCTCTGAGGAATTGAGAAAAAAATTCAGAGAGGAACATGGAATAGGAAATGAAACGGTTGTATTTTCAGTGGGGCTTATGATTCCCCGTAAGGGAATACATGATTTTGTGGAGGTGGCAAGAAGATGCGATGACATGAAATTCATATGGATTGGCTCCACCGAAAGGGGGCTGGAGAAGGTGAATATAGAAATGCCCTCCAACATGATTCACATACCATTCATTCCCTTTAAGGAAATGCCCTCCGCCTACAATGGAGGGGATATATTTTTCTTCCCCACATATGCAGAAAGCTATGGCAATGTTCTCATGGAGGCAGCCGCCTGCGGGAAGCCACTGGTGATGAGAGATATAGAGATATATGAGGAATGGTTCATCCATGGTGAAAACTGCATGAAGGGGAGGAATGTGGATGATTTTGTAAGGATTTTAGAGGAAATGAAGGAAAAGAAGTTGAGGGGGAGGTTAGGGAAAAAAGCAAGGGAGATAGCCATGAGTCAGGATATATCAAAAACCATAGATAAACTGGTAAGAATGTATGAGGAATTGATAGAGAGAAGGTAGCAAAGCATTTATATGTCCCCTGATATGGGCTTTAATGTGTCTCGCCATCCCAGGAAGGGTTGAAAGCATAGAAGACAGCAAAGCAGTGGTGGACTATGGAGGGATAAAAAGGAAGGTGGATATCTCCCTTGTAGATGTTAAGGAAGGGGATTATGTGATAGTTCATGCTGGCTTCGCCATACAGGTTCTGGATGAGAAGGAGGCGGAGGAGACGCTCAAGATTTTTGAGGAGATAATGGAAAATGCATGAGTTTTCCACCATGCAGAGTATTGTTAATGCAATAATGGAGGAAGCAAGGAAACATGGGGCAAAGAAGATTACCAGAGTCGAACTGGAGATAGGAGAGCTCACATTTTTGGGAGAGGAACAGATGAAATTTGCCTTCGATATTTTAAAGGAAGGGACAATAATGGAAAGGGCAGTGCTGAAAATAAAAAAAACCAGGGCGGTGGTGAGGTGCACGGAATGCGGTTATGAAGGAAATGTGGAATATGGAATTAAAGAGGATTTTCATCTTTCCTTCCCCATACTTAAATGTCCGGAATGCGGAGGGAGCGTGGAAATAATAGGGGGAAGAGAATGCACTGTAAAAAATGTGGAAATGGAGGTGGAAGATGATATCCCTCAGGAATAAGGAGATGGCGGATAGAATAATGGAGAAACTTCGCGATCTCAATCTTCCATTAAAGATAATGCATGTATGTGGCACACATCAGGATACAATAGTCAAATATGGTATAGATGAGATGTTGAAGAAATATGGCATAGAACTTATAGAGGGTCCGGGATGCCCTGTTTGCGTGACAACTCCATCCGAAATAATGAAGGCAATAACGCTGGCAAAGGAGGGATATACAGTTGCCACTTTTGGCGACATGATGAAGGTGCCAGCAGGAGGGGAGAGCCTTGAAAAGGTGAGGGCGGAGGGAGGAGATATCAGAATTGTTTATGGGATAGACGATGCTCTGAAAATGGCTGAGGAAAGGGAGGTGATTTTCATAGGAGTGGGATTTGAGACGACTGCGCCCTCTACCGCCGTAACTATTCTCCGCCGCCCAAAAAATTTCAGGGTGCTGAGTTGCCACAGATATGTTCCCCCCGCCCTGGATGCCCTGCTTGGAATGGGAGAAATAGAGCTGGATGGCATAATATGTCCAGGGCATGTGTCTGCAATAATAGGCATGGAGCCATATAAGCCACTTTCCGAGAAATACAAGATTCCTCAGGTCATCGCTGGCTTTGAGCCCCTCGATGTTCTTCTTGCCGTCTATATGATTGCCAGGCAGGTGAATGAGGGAAGGCATGAGGTGGAGAATGAATACAGGAGAGTGGTTAGGGATGAGGGGAACAGAAAGGCAATGAAGGCAGTTCATGCTGTCTTTGAGCCGGCGCCCATAAAATGGAGGGGCTTTCCTGTGATACCTGATTCAAAAATGAGGATAAGAGGAGAATTTGCAGAGTATGATGCAGAGAGGGTTTATGAGGATATAATAGGAGATATAGGAGATATTCCAGAGCCCCCGGGCTGCAGATGCGGTGAAGTGCTAAGGGGATTGGTTCATCCTTCTGAATGCCCGCTTTTTGGAAAAGCATGTGTTCCTTCCTCGCCGGTGGGACCCTGCATGGTTTCATATGAGGGAGCATGCAGCATTGAATATAAATATAGAAGAGATGTTATTTATTAAATGATTGAAGTTGTGAAGGGCAGCTTGGAGGAAAGAATAATAAGGGTGCTTCAGAAAGAGTATCCAATAACTATGAAAGAGTTGAGTAAAAAACTGGGAATTTCTGAAAGAAAGACAAGAATGGAAATTCTGAAATTGCAATCAAAAGGCATACTTGAGATGGAACCCCTGCCAGATAAAATATTCATACGCCTGCTGAGGTTTGATTTTGTTTTTGTTGGAAGGAGGAGACAATACAAGTTCATAAAGAAAAAGAGGATGAAAATGGAGGAAAATGATGAAAGCAGTGATGAAGATGGCATTATGTATGGATAGATATATAATAATTGATATATTAATATGGAGGAAATAATCGAAATTCTGGAGAATTTTGTTGAGGATAGGAAATGGAAGAAATTTCATACACCAAAAAATCTGGCGATATCAATGGCAATAGAGGTTGCGGAACTTCTGGAACATTTTCAGTGGGAATCTCCTTCTTTTGATGAGATAATGGAAAGGGAGGATATTGCTGAGGAGGTGGCGGATGTCATGATTTATTCCATATTATTCCTCCACTATATGGGAAAGAATGTGGAAGAAACAATATTGAAAAAGGTTAAAAAGAATACAAAAAAACATCCTGCATAACCATTCCCTAGAATTCCCTGAAAAAATCAAAATGTTTATAAAAAAGAAGGGAATACTTAACTTGTCCCAATATGATGCAAATAAAAAAGAAAAGGTTAAAAAAGGGTAAGCATTTTAGATGGCAAAATTAAAGGGGGATATAAAATGTATGGAAAAAAAATGATTAAAAGGTTAGGAAGTGTGTTGATAGCGGCTGTAATAGTAGCGAGTGCTTTCGCTGTATTGCCACAGAATTATACTGGAGCAGATACAGTCAATGGAACATCCATTGTGCTGACAGAGATAATGTACCATCCATCAACAGGAGATGAATGGATAGAACTCTATAATATGGGTGATGAAGCAGTGAACGTCACAGGATGGGAAGTGAAAGATGATGATGGCAATACCTTTGCGGTTCTGGACGGAACAATAGGCGCACACGAATACAAGGTGGTAAATAACAGCGGTACAGTTCTCAATAATGATGGCGACACCATTCTTGTTTACGACTCAGCCGCAATAGAAGTAATAAATGTAACCTATTCAGATATAGCAGCAGAAAATCATTCTCTTGAGCTAAATGAAACAGATGAATGGGCAGAGGGCCCAGATGGCGGAACGCCCGGCGCAGTAAACAGCGTCATGGATCCACCTGTAACAACACCCAGCATAGCAGAGGAGGAAATGCCATGGGGATGGTATGTTACAAATGTAACCATCACCCTTGATGCAACGGATGATACAGGAGTGATGGAAACGATGTACAGAATAGACGGGGGCGCATGGAATGCATACACAGAGCCATTCGTGATAAGCGAACCGGGCAAGCACCTGGTGGAATATTATTCCAAGGATGTGTGGGGCGCTGAGGAGGCGATAAAGAATTTCACGGTTGCCATAGCCAATCTCTCTTCCGGGCTTACTGTTACACCTACATCTGCTGACTGGAATGATACAGTAACCATAGAGGTGAATGGCGGAATTGGAAATGTGGCACTCTATGCCCCGAGAGAGGCAACCCCGAGAAAGGGACCCCAGACGGGCGGATATATAAGATGGTCCAATGTGCTGCTTGATGTGAGTGGAGAGTGGTGGGTTGTTGATGAGGTTGATGCAAATACTGTAAATGCTGCAGCCATAGATGTGTCGCCTCTTTCCCTTGATGTAAATGCCACACCAAATGAGGTAGATTATGTGAAATTTGGCCAGCCTGGTACATATGTAAACATAGATGGAACAGTTATGCTAAATGGAGAGGCGGCAACTCAGGCAACTGTAAAACTCACCTATCCGGATGGCACATCCACAACCACAACAGTGGCATCTGATGGCTCCTTCCATTTCCTGGATATCAACATAGGACAGATGGGCGCAGGAGAATATAACGTTACAGCCTACATAGGAGATGAAAATTATCCAAATGCCTTTGGATATGATGTGATGACTGTGAATGTGGTGGCACCAAATATAACACTCCTCAATAACAATGCGGTTGGGGGGTTCGATATTGGCTATGTATCCTTTGAGATAACATATCCTGAGGATGGAACGCAGCTCCTGCCAGGAAATGATTACAATATATCCATATATAAGGATGGCGAACTCTATGCATGGGTCAACACCACTGGAGATGATAATACGGCAAAGGTTGACTTCACTGTGAATGGTAAAATCCTTAACCTCACTTCTGGAATGTGGGAAGCAGGCGACTACACACTCAAAGTAAAGGTTGATGTCACTGGAGATGGAAACTGGGAATATATTGGCGAGACAGATTATACTGTGCAGGCGGCTCCTGAGGTGAACACAAAGCTGCTTTCATCCTCCCAGATAGATGTGCTCGATCCCACAAACAACAGCCAAGTCATCCAGATACAGATATTCGGCAAAAATATGACAACATATGGAAACATGAGCAATCTTGGTATAGGAGTAGATATGGAGAACGTCACGGAACGCATAAAGGTGGAAGGAGATGTCCTCTACACCCCGCCAAAGGAGGCATATGAATACTGGAAGAACGGAATATGGAACATAACAGTATTCCCAACAAAGGGAAATGGAAAGATATATGTGAATGTATCCTGGCCGGGCAAGGAGGCAACAGCTGGAGAGACTGTGACAGTCAATAAGGGTGGTGTTGTAACAGCAGACCCAGCGACAATAATTGTGGATACCCCAACTGATATAACGGTGGATGTGAAGGATAACTATGGAAACATAATAGCCAATGCCCAGGTGACCATGTACTATGAGGATACAACAACCATGTATGCCCTTGATGGCCAGGTAACCAACGGCTCAATAATAGGAGATGGTTCAGCAGGAAAGGGGCAGGGAGGAACATACAGTTTCCATATCTCCTCAGATTATGCTGCAAGAAATATAATAGTGGTGGCAACCTTCCAGACACCTGGAGGAGAAACATTCTATGGATATGCAAAGATACGCTCACAGCCAGCCCATGATTTGAACCTTGCCTTTGCTCCTGCAAACATAATGGCAGGAGAGATGACAACATGTACGGTAAATATTACAAGAGGGAATGAATCCTATGAGGACAACTTTAAGTTTTACATACTCAACACCACAGAACTTCAGAAGCTGCATGACGGAGAGCTGGATATAACAACCATGACACCCGTTCATGAAGGAAATAAAGCAGATGATACATTCGAGTTACTTGAAACGGAGCCCGGCACCTATTATGTATATGTCACAACTCAGGACAGAAAGCACGATAATATGAATAATGAGCCATCCTTTGAGGTAAGCAGGGTCACAGTAACCACAACGCCAAGCTTACTCGTGAAGAATGTTGATAAGAATGTCACCCTCACCTTCAATGTTGCATGGAATGGAGAAGATGTCAACGGCACACTCTATGTAAATGGAATAAAGGAGGTTGCAAGCTACGAGACATATGTGGAGAATGAAAGCATAGAGGTGGAGATAGTAAACGGAACTGGAAGCATTGATAATGTGACTGCGATAGCCACAGGAGAAGTTACCTTCAAATTCAAAGCAGAAACAGAAGAGAGTGAAGCCGTTGACGCAGAAGGAAGCCTTGAGATAACAACACCGGAGATAGAGATACTGGAGCCAGCCGAGAAGGTTGCATTCCTTGCAGAGGAGAATCTGATAACAATACAGGTGAAGCATCCTCTCACTGGCAGGGGAGTGGCTGGTTTGGATGTGGAAATAATAACGCCAACGAGAGCAGATCCGGTGCCTGTAGGAAAGACGGATGAGAACGGCAAACTCATATTCGGAATAGTGCCACTTCAGACAGGAACAATAAAGGTGCTGGTGGGCGGCGAGGAAGCAGGCGAGATAACAATATGGGTCGGGCTGAAGATAGTGATGTCTTCTGAGATAGAGAAGGATAATGAGGTGACGATACTCATCACAACCAAGGGTGGAAAACCTGTGGAAGGAGCAACCGTTAAAGTGGGCGGCACCACCATAGGAACAACCAATGCCAATGGAGAGATAAAATACAAGCCAACAGAGGAGGGAACAATAACAGTAACTGCAGAGAAAGACGGCTACTACAGTGCCACCAAGACCGTGGAAGTGAAGAAGGGAGCAGAAAGTCCAGGATTTGAGTTCGTAGGCATCGCCATAGCAATAGCTCTGGTGGCTCTCATAGCCAGAAGAAGGAAATAAATCCACCCCTTTTCCTTTTTCCTTTTCTTTTCCAAAATATTTTAATACATCCTTCTCATTTTTTGGGAAATGGCGTCTGATAAGGATAAAAGGAAGAAAAAGGAAGCAGAGGAGTTTGAACGCATTGTTAGAGAGATGGAAAGAATAATAGAGGATGCTTTTAAGACGGCATTCAACATGCAGCCATTTCTTGGCGGCTTCTCAATAAATATGGAAAGAGAGGATGAAGGGTTTGAAGAGGGCTATGAGGAAGATGAGGATATTTTTGAAGATGAGAATAAGATTTACATCACCATGGAGATTCCTGAATTAGAGGAGGAAGATATAAAGGTGAAGGTAAAGAAGGATATGCTGGAAATAAAAATGGGGGATGAGATAAGGGAAATAGTTCTCCCTGTAAAGGTGAGGAGAAAAATAAAAAAGAGTTTCCGCAATGGCATACTGGATATAGAACTGGAAAAGGTCAAGGAAGGTACTCGCTGAGCATATCTCTTGCCTGCTCTCTCTTTTCCTTCAATTCATCAAGAAAGTTTGATATCAGCTCATACGCCCTTTTCTTACACTGCCCACACAACATCTTTCCATTTTTACAATCCCCATATATTTCTTCCAGTTCTTTATCATCATTTATGATTCCATAGGTGAAAAGTTCATATATCATGCATTTCTCCGGCTCGCCTCCATATTTTTTCTGCTCCTCCGCCGATATTTTTCCTCCTGTTTTTGCTGCCATTATCTTTTTCCTCATCTGCTCTTTCTCATCACTTAGGAAAAGGGCATACTGTGGCCTGCTGCTGGACATTTTATTGCCATCCAAGCCGGAGATGAAGCGGTGGTATGTAGAGGAAGGGAGGAGAAAACTATAGGCATCGTATTTCCTCTCCACCTCCGCAAGTTCCTTATCCAAGGAGAATAAATCATCCACCCTTGCATATATTGCCTTGTAATCATCCTTTCTCTCCAGAATGCTTCCTTTTCCTTTTATGACCTCCTCTGCCTCATCCAGCAATTCCTTTATGTTATCATCCACTTTAACAAATATCCCCACCCTGTCTTCTTTTGGGATTATGCTGTAAAGGCGGTTAGCTGAGGCGAGGTCACGGCAGAATCTTATGTGAGGATCCTGATCCACGCCCACAGGCACAAGGGTGGGACGAAGTCCGCCATATTCCTCCAGCTGAACATGGAGTATATCTCCCGTCTGAATGAAGGGGGCAAAAACATGAGCCATGTTGGTGGAGCCAGAGAAGCCATAGATGGCATTAACCTGTGAGAGATTTGATTTTTTGGAGAGAAGATATGCTATGTCCTTCACATGATGATTTTTTGACTGGAAATAGATGCGACATGGTTTCAAGCCGAGGGCAATGTAGTTTAATATGTATTCCTCAATGGCTATTTTCTCCGCCTCTTTCAAGGAATAGCCTCTTGTGGCATATGCCTCCATGTCAGCTACCGCTATATTTATGTCAGCCCCAAGTTTTTGATAATATATTGCCTGGTCAATTACTATTTTATGACCAAAATGCATCTTGCCAGAAGGCATCAAACCCGTAAGCAAAGCCCAGGGCTTGCCATTTTTTATGCTGTTTCTTATCACATCAAAGCCTCTATGACCAAAAACGATGCCTCTCCTGAAGAAGAAGGGTGGAGATGGGAAGTCGTTCCACATTTCCCTCTCAAACCTAGATATCCCGAAGTTTTCAAAGAGTTTTTCATATTCATAGTTCTGACTGCTCCAGGGGTCAATAATCATCCTTCAGGATAACAGAAAGGGATTAATTAAAT
>CAZWEL010000007.1:0-6073 GCA_964632955.1 uncultured Thermoplasmatales archaeon
GTGGTTTGATGGCAATTGAGCAGAAGGGAATGCTCTCGCCTTTCACCCTATTTACATCAATAATCACAGGCGGGTTTTTTCCTCTGCTTGGCTCATTTTTTGCAGCCCTTTTTATAGATGACATATATATCACGGGCGTTATTCTCACCTCCTTTGGTGGCTTCCTTGCTCATTATGTGCTTGCCCACACCATACATGATTTGTACCATTATAAAATAGAGGCAAGACATACTCTGAGCAAAAAAACACTGAAAATACTTCTCGTTGCCTCCCTTGTTATACTCCTTTCCATAATGATATATCTTGCCATCGAAACCGGATGGCCCGTTGTGATATTTTCAATAATAGGAGCACTCGCCTCTCTTTATGCAGAGGGACTACTACATCATGAATCGCAGATGGCTTTTGGCGCAATGTTTCTTGTTATCGGCTCCTTTTATGTACAGTTGGGATATTTCTATGGTGCGGATGTCTCTCATGTGTTTGCCCAGACAAAGGCATGGGTGGAAGTGATCCTGCTCTCCCTCTTTGCCTTCTTCAGCCAGTATGGATGGCTTTTATTCTATCGCCTTGATGACTATGGATGGAGTGCAAAGAAGAGAAACGAGAGTATTTTAATAACAAAGGTGGGATTAATTTTCCTCGTGCTGCTGTTTGCAGTTCATGCTTTCTGGTGAGGAGCACATTTTTATTTGGCTTGGAAATTCATTCTCATGGAGATACTCATCAAAAACATAGGAGAGCTTTTCGATGGAAACAGGATAATAAAGAATACATCCCTCCATATAAAGGAAGGGAGAATTGAGGGAATAGGGGTGAGGGAAAGGGCGGATGAAACGATAGATGCCCATGGTAGATTTGTCATGCCCGGATTTGTGGACAGTCATACCCATGCCATCTTCTCCGGCTCAAGGGAATTTGAACTGGAATGGAAGATAGAGGGAAAAAGTTACAGGGAGATTGCGGAGATGGGCGGTGGGATAATGTATACAGTGAATGAGACAAAGAAAGCGAGTAGGCAGAAACTGGTGGAGGAAACCCATTCAAGATTAATGGAAATGCTTTCCCATGGAACAACAACTGTTGAGATAAAGAGTGGATACGGGCTGGATAAGGAAACGGAGATGAAGATTTTGGAAGCAATTGCTGAACTGAAGAGGAGAGAGGATATGGATATTGTTGCCACATTTCTTGCCCATGCCATTCCAGAGGGGAGGAAAGGAGATGAATATACCGATGAGATAGTTTCTGAAATAATTCCCGAAATTGGAAAAAGAAAAATGGCGGAGTTTTGCGATGTTTTCTGCGAGGAAGGTTATTTCACTGTAGAGCAATCGAGAAAAATTCTCTCAGCAGGGAAAGAATATGGTATGATGCCAAAAATACATGCAGATGAATTTTCCTGCATTGGATGCAGCAGGATGGCAGCAGAGATGGAAGCAGTGTCTGCGGATCACCTCCTCATGGCAGGAGAGGAGGAAATGAGAAAGCTTGCTGAGGCAAATGTGATTGCCACTCTCCTCCCTGCAACGCCCTTTGTTTTAAATACCCCCTACCCACGTGCAGCCAAAATGAAGAAAATGGGCTTAACCATTGCCCTTGCCACCGATTTCAATCCTAATTGCTATGTTACAAATATGCAGTTTGTTGTTCAGCTTGCATGCTACAAGATGGGCATGATGCCTCTCGATGCTTTGAAGACAGCCACCATAAATGGAGCAAAGGCAATAAGAATGGAGAGGGAGGTGGGAAGCATTGAAAAGGGAAAGAAGGGAGACGTTATCATAATGGACATTCCCTCTCATAAATTCATACCCTATAAAATTGGAGTAAATATGGTGAAAATTGTCATAAAGGAGGGAAAGGTGGTTTACTCAAAGGATTGAATCTATATCTAGGGCATCCCCCTCCTTCTTCTCTTTGTCACCTCTCATTCTTCTGAGCAGCAAATCCATCTTTCTCTCCAGCTCCTTTGTCTTCTTGAAAATTGCTACCTCTCCCCTCATCTTTTCCAGCACTTTTTTTATAACATCCTGCTTTCTCTTTATTGGAAGCAATCCAGATGGATAATCAAATTCCCCCACCTTGTCACATATATACTCCATCATCTGAAGCATTTCCTCGACCTCTCCTATATTGCCATTTTTCATCAGATAAACACCTCTTCTCCTCAATTCCCCCACCACATCAGCCAGCCCCATGAGATAGGAGGTGCTGCTTATGTATATCTCGTCGGGCGATGGAATTTCCTCTCCCTTCATTATCGCCATGAGAATTTCCGCCTCCGCCACCTCCTGCATGGCATTCTCCATATAGCCGGCGGTGAGGATATCTGGATGTCCCTCAATTTTCTCTCTTGTTTCCTTTAATATTCTCTTTGCTTCGTCAATGTATCTCCTTGCCTCCTTCATATCACCGTCGTGTATGCTCTTTATTCCCTTCCTACTGTTCCTTATTATTTCTCTGCAATTTTTTAATGTCTCCTCTCTCAAATCATCCTTTTCGTTTAGTTCTTCTTCTATGGCGGATAATATTTCATCAAGATTTTCCATAAAAATTGAATGAAGCAAGGGTTATAACATTATCTGATTATTTCCACCCCATTCTTTTTAACAATAACATCCTTCTCAATCCTTACTCCCATGGAATTTTCATATATGGCTGGCTCAACAGCAAAAACCATGTTTTCTTTTAGGACGAAATCAGATTTTGGGGTGAGGGAAAAGCCATCATGAACCTCTATTCCTATTGAATGCCCCAGAGCATGTCTCATTCCATATCCATGCTTTTTGAAAAAATCTTCCACCTTCTTCACCACATAGGATGCTTTAACTCCCTCCCTCATCTCATCAAGGGCTATGCCAAGGGCATGTTCCACCAGTTCATATATTCCTTTTCCTTTCCTCCCCACAAAACTTTTTGTTATGTCAGAGCAGTAATTTCTGTACTTTGCTCCAGCATCAACAATAACGGGCATGACATGCTCTTTTCTTCCAGGAATATGATGAGGGAATGCGGTATTCTTTCCAAAGGCGACAATGGTATCAAAAGCCGGTTTCATTCCTCTCCTCCTCATTTCATATTCTATCTCTGCAGCCACCTCCACCTCCTTTTTTCCTTCCATGGGGATGTTGTGTATTATCCTTTCTGTCTCCCTGCATGCTTTTTTTATGAGCGTTATCTCCTCCCTCCCCTTTACCAGTCTCATCTCTGAAAGTTCCTTCCCCACATCAATCCATTTTCCTCCCAGTAATTTTTTAAGATGGCGATGGTCGGCAATGGAGAGGGATGAGGCATTGAATCCAATTTTTTCTCCTCTGGCTATATCTCCTAACAATCTCTCCATCTCCTCCCTGCTTTTATAAAAATTTGCCTTTCCCCTTTCCAGAGGAGGAGCAATAATCTCAATGGCATCGGAAAAAACAATGGCATAGCTTCCCTCCCATGCCCCCTCCACTTTTGTGAAATAGAAAAAATTGGGGTCAGGCGTCTTGAGGAGTATAAAATCCACTCTATCAAATATATCCTTCATTTTATCTCCTCCAGTTTTTTGCATAACTCTGCTATCTGCTCTGGAGAGAGATGCTCCACCCTCTCTTCCATGAATGGGAGTTCCTGCGCCACATCCTCATCTATTATGCCATCCATAATCAAAGCATTTTTTATCTTCTTCCTTCTGTGGGAGAAAAGAGATGCCACAACTTTTGAAAAAACTTCCCCATCCACATCAAAACGCTTCCCCACCGGTTTTAACTCAACAATGCAGGAATCAACCTTTGGAACAGGGCGGAAGGCGGTGCGGGGCACATATTCCAGTATTCTGCAATCCGCCTTTTGATAAAGCATCACCGAGAGACGGGAATATTTTTTGCTTCCATGTTTTGCCACCATCCTCTCCGCAAACTCCTTCTGATACATCAAGATGGCAATTTCGAAATTCTCCTCAAGCAATTTGAAGGTGAGGGGAGATGAAATATGATATGGAATGTTGGATATAATTTTATTGAAATGGAGGGATGACAAATCAACTCCCATAACATCCTCATTTATCACCTCCACATTCTTCAATGCCTTCAATTTTTCCGCCAGCACCCTGTCTATTTCTATGGCTATCACTCTGGCAATCTTTGCAATTTTTCTCGTTAAAATTCCATTTCCCGCACCTATTTCAAGAACCACATCACTTTTACTGAGGGAGGCATACCCGATCTGCCTCTCCGCCACTCTTTCATCTATGAGAAAGTTCTGACTCAATCTCATCTTTTTATGAGAGGAGGTCTAGTAAAAAGACGATATTTTTCATTGGGATTCTCCAGCTCATCAAGTATTCTTCTGGCAATTATTTTTTCAGGAGAGTGGATACTTTTCACCCTGTTTTTTATGTCCTCAAAACTTTTGAAGGGCTCCTTTCTTCTCTCATTCAGGATCTCCATCATGGTTTTCTTGCCAAGCCCTGGAAGAAGTTCAAGAGAGTGGAATCGAGTTGTTATCGCCGGCGCCTCGTTAAAAAATTTCACAAATCTATCCTCATTTTTCTCCACTATTTCCTGGATGACATAGAGCATCTCTCCATGGGCTGTTGGAGTCAAATCCTCATAGTTTACCCTTCCCTTCACCTTTGCTATTTTTTCTCTTTTCTCCAGTTCCTTTCCGACATATATTCTCTCGCCTATGGAAAGAGTAACATTGGGTTTCGGGATCAGTTCAAGAAGGGTGAATTGATTCTCCCCTATCCCGTAAGCAATTGCCCCTTTCCTGTGCCCAACACGCCCTGTTGGCAAATAATCCAGAATATAAACATAATCCTCCATTTCCCCTCCTTAAATATACTCCCCTATTACCTCCAGAATCTGCTCTATTTCATCTTCAGAGGGAATGTATGTCTCCTTGGCAAAAATTGCAACAACCTCCTCCCTGTCCTGTGGGAGTAAATCCGCCATCTTACACGCCTGCCTCTCCTCCACCTTCCCTATCTGCATCAACTTTTCCACAAGTTCCCTCGCCTTCTCCGGAGGAAGGCGGGCGACCCTCTCGCTGTGTTCCAGTGCTATCTTCTGCTCCCTGTTGAGTTCTCTCTCCTCACTCAGCTTGAACAGCATTTCCTTGACTTCTGATATGAGCATTATCTTCATGTTACCTTCCTCAGATGCTCGGGGTAGGAAAGCAGGTGCTTTATCTTGTTTCCGTCCTTTATCTTAACTATATACGCTCTCCCCTGCTTCCCAACAATCTCTCCTGTAATTCCATGATATCTTGGATGGGGCATTCCCCTATGTATGGAAGGGTCTATCACTATCGCTACCTTCTCACCTTCCTCGTACTCCTGCATAGCCCTTGTAATCACATTGGACATGCCCTTTCTCACCTTTTTTGTCAGCTTTCCACGAGTTTTACTTCTAAATCCTCTAGACCTTCTCATTTCAATCACCTATTTCAATCACATCCAGATTTTTTACCTTCATTTCAACACCCGCCAGATGGCTTAAAGAGGGGCTCGTTCTTCCCCCATCTCCCGTTACAAGTTCCTTTATGTATGTACCTGACTCCGCCTTTATTATCAGCGTTGCTTCATCTTCCTTCATCTCTTCCACCTTTATGTCTATCACCTTCCTACGTCTAACCTTATCTGCCCTTCGGTGAGCCACCCTTTTGGGTGTTCTTTGCTCGACTATACTACCCCTTAATGCATTTACTGCTTCATTAATTTTTCCCTTCTTCTCAAATCCAACGACGACCCTGTAAGTTTTTGGATATTTTGCAGATTTGAGTGCCTCTATTTCTCCTCTGGTGGCATATCTCAAATCCAGCACCTCCACCTTCCCTGAAGCTTTTTCATTTATTTTGTTCTGGAGGAACTCAATATCTACATTTCTCCTGCGCGGCTCTTTTATTTCCAAAATGAATGGCCTTCCATTGCCCAGCATCCTCACATCTATATCCTCTCTACCTGCCCCGTGAAATTCCTCATCTTTTGCCTGAAATATACGAAGGGGCTCGGCTGCAATTATCTCTTCCACGCTCTCCTCATACATTTTTCCCTTGAAATTGCAGTACTCACATCCCTTCCCATGGC
>CAZWEL010000007.1:6083-12505 GCA_964632955.1 uncultured Thermoplasmatales archaeon
GGCATTTCCTGCAGTACCATTTTGTCTGGGGTATGCCCCTCACTAGTTTCCTGTACCTCCCATATATGAAAACAGGTCTTACATCCAGCTCCACAACATCATAGGATGTATCTATTATGGCAACAATATCTGGATGAACAAATTCCACCGGCTTCTGAACAGCATTATACACTCTCTTCCCCACCTCTCTGTTTATCTCTCTCTTTATTGACTCACTGTGAGAGGTGGCTATTCTCTCCTCCCTTTCAATTATTTCTTCCTCAACCCTGCATCCCACAAGAAAGGTGTTGAACTCATATTCTTCCAATGCATCCACAACAAGAGAGGCAAATTTATCAATCTCCCCCATTATGCCCCGACACAGCCAGCAGGAAGAAGGAGGAACATACTCCATCCCATTCTCTTCCCTTATTTTTCTCCCCCTCTCTTCATTTGTCATTCCATGCCAGAGTTTGGCGAATTGCCTGCCGAGACATGAATCGCATAATTTAAACTGAAGAAGATTTTCAAGTTCTTCCTGCATCTTGTTCTCTATTTTAGGAACTCTCTAATGTGCTTAAACTGGTTCCCCATGGTTTGAAGAAACTTATTATGAATACACTCAGTTCCTCACTTGTTTCATGCCCTGCATCGTCGTATGCCGCCACCTTCAATGTTTTGCTACCTATGGAGCCGCCCCATTTCCATTCATAGGGTGGTGATGAATCGTTTGCCATTATCTGGTCATCGACAAAGAATTTCACCTGGTCCATCATGAGATTGTCAGTGGCATTCACCGCCACCGTTATTCTTCCTATTATGAAAGTTCTCTTGAATGTTGGGAGTATTCCTCTGCCAAAGATGTATATCTTGTGTTCCTTAGGAGTGAGAATTTCCAGATGAGGAGCAGTTTTATCTATTTTGATTGTGATTGATTGAACCTCTTCGGCATTTCCTGCATTGTCATCTGAATAGAACTCAAGAAGGTGTATTCCCTCCTCTGTTATATTGAATTCTCCCTCATAACGTGTCCAGTTGCCTCCATCTATCCTATAAAAGGTTGCATTCACTCCACTGAGAGTTTCATTGACTACAAACTTTACTTTAACATCGCTGGTATACCATCCATTCTCCCCCTCGGTGCCATTTATCTGGACAGTGGTATGAGGAGATGAGGTGTCGATAGTTATCTCACATCTATCTTCAGCAGATGCCCCATAATCATCGGTCACATTCAAAGTCACGTTGTATACTCCATCTGTCGCATATGTATGCTGAACAACTTCCCCATTTCCTATGGCACCATCACCAAACTTCCACACATAGGAAACGATTTCTCCATCTGGGTCATAACTCTGGCTGGCGTTCAACTTCACGGTTTTGGTTGCCAGTATCTGATCTGGACCCGCATTGGCTATCGGTGCCCTGTTCCTCACTGTTATGGTTTTCTCTGCTATGTCTGCCGTTTCATTCCCACTTATATTCCAAACCACCACCAAGGTGACGGTATAGTTACCAGGTCTGGCATATTCATGTATGGGATTTTTATCCATAGAGCCATTTCCATCTCCAAAATACCATATCCTCTCCACGATTCCTGTAGAGGGAGATGACTCATCTGTGAATACAACTGTCTCTCCTGTAAGAGGGCTATTGGGACTCCAAGTAAAATCAGCATTTACACCATTCCCGCTAACCATTCCCACTCCAAGTGCGGAAAATACCAGCATGATGGATACAAAGATGCTTCCTTTCATAATAAAGTTATACCCACAAGGTTTTTAAGCATATCGGATAGTCGTATATTTTTTATTCTCTGCTTATTTTAAATCATGGAGCAGGATAGAATTTTGGGGGCAGCAGAGATAGAAGAAAAGGTGATGAATTACATTCTAAAGCAGGATGATATTTTCTCTGCTGCCTTGCACATATTGGAGGCATATCCCTCCATGGGTTCTGTTTGGAATATTGTTAACAACATATTCCTGTATGGCGGAGATAAAAAAGAGATGATTTCAAGGCAAGAAAGCATAGAAAAGCTGGTGGAAAATGCCTCCTCTTTAATTTCAGATGGAGCAACCATAGCCACCTATAGCAGAAGTTCCACAGTGGTAAGAATTCTCAAAAGATGGGCGGAGAGAGAGATAAGAACGATATGCTCTGAGGGGAGACCAATGATGGAAGGAAGAAAACTTGCTGGCGAACTAGGAAGCATGGTGGATTTAACTCTCCTGATAGACGCTGCTCTCCTTTCCATGATTGAGGAAGTAGATGCCATTTTAATAGGGGCAGATGCCATAACAGAGGGAGGAATAGTTAACAAAGTCGGAACATATGCCCTTTCAGTGGTGGCAAAGGAAAAGAATGTGCCTATCTGGGTGGCAAGCACCCTATCTAAAACCTTTCCCTTTGTTTTCATAAAGGAGGAAAGTGGCAAAGAAATATGGAAAGATTTTCCTTCCAGTATAAGGATAAAAAATGTTTATTTTGATTTCACTCCATCGGATATGATATCCCTCTTCATAACAGAAGAGGGTGTTTCAAGGAAAAAGCCGGAATTTAAAGGAAAAATTTCAAAGGAAGTAAAAGAAATAGCAAAAATGATGGAGAAGAAATATCATCTGGTGAGATGAAATTCATATTTCACGGGCATCTCATCTATTTTGCCGTTATAACCACATAGATTGCATTTATAACCCAGCACCACCTTTTCCCCGAGGAGAGATATGCTTTTGATGGGCTTCATCCTGTTTCCACATACCGGGCAATTTTTCCCCCCTAATTTCCCTTTTCCCTTCTTCACCTCCACCCTCACAAATCCAGATCGGGCGGCTATTATTCTCATCCTCCTCATGCTAATGTGGTAATACTTATCTATTTTCTGAAGTTCGTTAGCCACCTCGTCTCTCAATTTTTTGAGTGAGGGAAGATAGCTGTTTCTCTTGAGAACATTGTAGAGAACCTTTCTCACCTCCTCCTCCCTGGGGATTTTATACATTCATTTTTAAATGTTTTCCCGATTTATAAATTAATAGGTCAATCTCTCATCACATCTATGGAATAGAGGTCATTTGTTATTATGCTCCATCTGTAATATTTCCCACTCCCTCCCTTAACGATTCCTCCGACAGGAAGAGAACCGATATAGAAGCTCATCAGAGGATCAGCCACGAGCCAGTATCCCATTTCATCCTCAAAGAAGGCATAGCTCAGATTTGAATTATAATAGGAATCCACATTTTTTAGTATCGAGAGATCTTTTCCTATGTAAACAGCAGCAAAGGCATGATTTTGGGTGATATATATCCTTGCGTTTCCTCCTGCTGCTGTCACCATGGAGGCAATAAGCATTGCAAACTCCTCGCAGTCTCCTCCATGAAAGAGGGCATAGGTGGGGGTATGCCACTCATCTTTGCTTTCGTTCACATACTCCACATTCCTGTCAACCCAGTCAAAAATGGCGCACACCTTTGCCATGTTATATCCACTTCCATATGGTGCGGTGATTTCCTTTGTTTTACTCACTATTTCCTCATCTCTTGTGTTCACAAGTTTGTTTATTTTGTCGAAATAAACATAGTAGTTCCTGTGCAGTTTATAGCCGCCGCTTTCATATCCGTTCACACTCATGTTATATTTTCCCTCCATGTATTCAAGTCCGTGATCGTACCATCTCCCATTTCTTCCAGCCATAATATATGTTCCAACCCTGTAAGTATGATTTCCATAATTTGGGCATCTAAAGGAGGGATAGAAAATCTCGCTCTTGCCAGAAGGTATTTCCTTCCCCCCATCAAGCATCATTTTCTGCTCCACGCCATCAATTTCCAGAGCAAATCCGTATATGAAAATGTCAGTGTTTCCCGTATTATTTATGACTACTTGCAGGGCACCTAAATAATTTTTGTATAGAGGAGAGGGCTTCCACACTGCTGTATAGTGGTAATAGATGGGCAGAGGATGAGTGGCGACGGGTTTATGAGCCACATAGAAGGGATAGGGCACTGGAGCAACCAGATCGCCCTCCTTGAACCCTTCCCTTTCTACATCCTGAAAGAAAATGCAACCGCTGAGAAAAATGAGCAGTGCAACAGCCAAGGAAACATAGGCTTTCATATGAGAGGAAATTTGTTTGCTCTATAAATGCTTAACCCATGCTAAAATTTTAAAAATCCCTATATCATTATTCTCGGGCGAGGGTAGCCAAGCCAGGTCCAAGGCGGCAGACTCAAGATCTGCTGGCGTAGGCCATCGCCGGTTCAAATCCGGCCCCTCGCATTTTATTTTATAGAGGAGAATCAAAATACCTCCCTCTCCTCCAAGCATATATTCATTATTTATAACCAACAATAACTCCCTATCCCTGCCAAAACTATTTCCATAAATTTTTATGCAATATCCATGGTCGCTTCCAACCATAATAATTAATTCCTTCAAGATAAGCCCCTAAAGCCCCCAAGGATTTTGCTATATTTTGTATCACAATATTTGCATTTGCACAAAAAGTTTTTAATCTGTTTCTGTATAGATATCCATGAAGAAATTTATAATAGCTCCTCTTATCTTGGCGATCGCCTTATATGCATTTGCCCAACCCACAATAAATAGTGTTAGCGATTCTCCTGACCCTGTTGAGATACCGGGTTATAACAATATTACCGCAGACGTCACCAATGCCACAGATGTATGGGTGGAAATAAGATATCCCAATGCCACATTAATGGGGAATTTTTCAATGATTCACGTGCCTTCCACCAATATATGGTATTACAATCATAGCTATGCGTATCCTGATCCATTAGGAAGTTATACATATGTTGTTAAGGCTCATAATGCAACTGGATGGGCAACTGCCTCCCTTCACAGCTTTTCAGTACGAGATACAACGAATCCTTCCTCCAATATAGATTCTATCTCTCCCTATTGGCACAGCACTCAACCATTAACAATAACTGCAACGGCAACTGACAACTATGCCATTGCCAACGTTTCTTTATGGTATCGCTACAGCAATGATAACGCCACATGGGGTGCATGGACCTTCTTTGGAAAAGATACAACATCTCCTTGGCAATGGAGCTTCACATTCCCAGATGGAGAAGGTTATTATGAATTCTATTCTATAGCAAATGATACTGCAGGGAACACGGAAGCAGCACCTGGCACAGCAGATGAAAATGCGGGATATGATTCTACAGCACCATCGAGCAGCGTTGACACCATTGCGGGATACTGGCAGACATCTCTCCCATTGACAATAAATGCCACAGCATCCGATTCTCTTTCGGGTTTGAATGAGGTGAGTTTGTATTACCGCTTCTCTACCAATAATGCCACATGGGGCTCATGGCAGCTATTTTCTTCGGATACTTCCTCACCTTGGCAGTGGAGTTTCACCGCACCGTCGGGAGATGGATATTATGAATTTTATACAATAGCAAGTGATAACGCAGGGAATGCAGAAGCAGCACCTGGCACAGCAGATGAAATCGCAGGTGTGGACACCATCGCTCCATCAACCATCATATCTGCCACCCCCTCCTATTTCTCCTATATAACCTCCTCCTCCAACATCTCCCTCTCTGCCGCCGACTCCCTTTCTG
Organism: uncultured Thermoplasmatales archaeon; assembly: GCA_964632955.1. GTDB lineage: Archaea > Thermoplasmatota > E2 > UBA202 > JdFR-43 > JAGGZK01. The sequence continues at coordinate 11,666 of CAZWEL010000007.1, forward strand.
GCGTCGGCACAACTTACTATCGCATATGGAATGGAACGTGGAATCCTTCACCTGGAACAGGGAGTGGAAAATCCAATAACTTCTATGTTTATTCGGGCGTTTTCCATTTAACTGCGTCAGGAACAAACTATGTGGAATATTATAGTGAAGATGTGGCGGGGAATGAGGAAAGCACCCATAGCAGAACTTATATTGTGGATAACTCAGCACCTCTGATAAGCAATGTAGCCGTCGTCCCACCGACCCAGATATCTGGAGCCAGTGTGAATATCACATGCACTGTGGAAGATACCGGAGCAGGAATAAGTGGAGTATATCTGGAAGTAACATATCCTGATTCATCTTTTGCAAATTTCACCATGAATCATATACCATGTACTACCTATTATAGGGAAGAAATATACAATACCGTAGGCACATATGATTTTACCATATATGCGGTGGATAACTTAGGAAATGCAGCAAAAACAGGAGTTTATCATTTTACTATAACTACTTCGAATAATCCTCCTGCAACACCTTCCACACCTTCAGGCACAGCATCTGGATATACCGGTGTTTCTTATACCTATACCACCTCTACCACAGATCCAGATGGAGATAATGTCTACTACTTCTTTGACTGGGGAGATGGAAGTAATAGTGGATGGATTGGTCCCTATGCTTCAGGCGTAACTGCAAGTGCATCCCATATATGGAGCAGCAGTGGCACTTATCATGTAATGGTTAAAGCAAAGGATGTGAATAATGCTGAGAGTGGATGGTCACCCTATCTCTCTGTAACCATAACTACTTCGAATAATCCTCCTGCAACACCTTCCACACCTTCAGGCACAGCAT
>CAZWEL010000007.1:12605-16394 GCA_964632955.1 uncultured Thermoplasmatales archaeon
AAAGGATGTGAATAATGCTGAGAGTGGATGGTCACCCTATCTCTCTGTAACCATAGCACCATCAAATGCTCCTCCTGTAACAACCTATTCCCTCAATCCTCCGCTCCCAGATGGTAAGAATGGATGGTATCTCCAGAATGTTACGGTAACGCTCTCCGTATCAGACCCAGAAGGAGATGCCATACTTTACACCAAATATAGGATAGATGGGGGCTCGTGGATCACCTATACTGCCCCCTTCACCATAAGTAGCAGCGGAGCCCATCTTCTTGAATATTATAGCAAAGATGATAAAGGAAGCACAGAAGATATAAAAAGCATCACCATCAAAATAGACAAATCAAAGCCACATATAACCCTCCAGCGCCCCATACCGGGCTACCTGTATCTCTTTGACAGACAGATATGGCCCCTCATCAGCGGCAACACCATCATAATAGGGAGAATACTTGTGAGAACCATTGCCTATGATGTTGACTCTGATATAGAAAATGTCACCTTCTATGTGAATGGAATGGTGGAGAGTATAGATACAATGTATCCTTACGAATGGCTTTGGAGGGGGAGTATTGGCTATTATTCCATTAATGCTGTGGCGTATAACAAAGCAGGATTGAAGGAAGAAACGGGTCCAATACTGGTATACATCTTTAGCTTATAACATGGATGCCTCTGTAATACTGGTTGAACCCAAATATGCAGGTAATACTGGCTCAGTGGCAAGAGTGATGAAGAATTTCGGCTTCAATAAACTCATACTGGTTAATCCTTCCTTTTCTCTAGATGACGATGAATGTAGAAAATATGCCATGCATGCCCAGGATCTCCTGGACAATGCCATCATCCTTTCCTCCTTTGAGGATGCAATGAAAAAAGTTGATTATATGGTAGGAACAACATCCATAGAAAGCAGGAACGATAAACATCATTTGAGGAAGGCGATGCTGGCTGAGGATTTTGCAGAAGAGATATACAGATTGGATGGAAGGGTGGGAATTGCATTTGGAAGAGAGGATTATGGACTTTTAAATGAGGAGATAGAGAGATGCGATTTGCTGGTGAAAATTCCAACAAGCGATGTCTATCCTTCCATGAACCTCTCCCATGCTGTGGCTGTCCTCCTTTATGAAATATTTTCCTCGAAGTATGAACCGGAGGAAAAAATATTGGCAAGCAGGATGGAAAAGGAAAAGATGTATGAGTTCTTTGATAAAATGCTGGATGTGATTGGCTATCCTGAATATAAAAAGGAGAATACTCGCATACTTTTCCGCAGGGTAATGGGAAGAAGCATGCTTTCAAAATGGGAGTATCATACCCTCATGGGCGTCTTCAAAAAAGCCATCAGGGCAGCGGAAAAAAAATATCCGTACTCAACAGAAAAAAAATAACTGCAAAAGATTTTTATTTATTAACCCCCTTATCTATCAATGGATGAAATGGAACATCTGAGGCAAGTGCTTGATTATATGCCCTGCAACATATGCGAAAATGTTGTGCCTGAGGAGGAGAGAAGATATATGTGCAGCATATGTGCCAGGATTAACAGAATTGTGTCCGCCGATAGAGCCATCCCAAAATGGAGGGTGGATGAAGATGGAAAAATAGTGGCAGCAGGGGGAATGGACATGGAGGAGCTGAAGCCCAGCATAAGAGTCATTGAAGAAAGGGAGGAAGAAAAGGAGGAAGAGAAAATAGAAATCGAGGTTCTTGAGGTGGGAGAAGAGATAAAGGATGAGGAACTCACCATAGAGGAGCATCTTCCAGAATGGGAGGCGATAGAAGATGAGGTATACAGACATGGGGATTATATCCTCTATACAAAAGAAGTGATTCTGAGGGGCAATAGAAAGCAGAGGATATACTTCTTCAGCAAGAAGGAGCTAGAGGATGCGACACCTTCACCACTCCCTGATGGTTATGAAGTAGGAGTAAACAAGAGAACCGGATTACCGTATCTGAGAAAAAAGAAATAATGCTGGAACAACTTGACTATAATCTTCCCAGGGAGAAAATTGCACAGAAGCCATGGATTCCAAGGGATGAATGTAATCTCCTTGTTTTGAATGGGAAAAAAATAGAGCATAAAAAGTTCTATCAGATTTTGGATTATCTTGGCAAGGGAGATGTTATCATAATGAACAACACTCGTGTGATGAAGGTGAGATTGAAGGGGAGGAAGGAGACAGGAGGTAAACTGGAATTGCTCATAATAGGAAAGGAAGGAGAAAATTATAGATGCATGATAAAGGGAAAATACAGAGAGGGAACATCCTTCTATATAAAAAGTCATGAGGGCAAGGTGATAAAAAAGGGAGAGGATGGAATATGCCTTGTTTCCCTCCCCCTAAAAATGGAGGAAATAGAAAAACTGGGAGAGATGCCCACCCCGCCCTACATAAAGGAGGAGGTGGAGGAAGAGGAATGGTATCAGACGGTATTTGCAAAGGAGAAGGGCTCCATAGCAGCACCTACAGCAGGCCTTCATTTCACTCCTGAACTTATTAAAAAGATGGAGGCGAAGGGAATAAAAATTGTTTTTATAACCCTTCATGTGGGGCTTGCAACCTTTCTTCCTCCAGAAAGAATAAGGGAGGCGAGGGAGTATTATCACATAGGCGAGGAGGAGGCGGAAATCATAAACAATGCTGATGGAAGAATTATTGCGGTGGGAACCACAACGGTAAAGGCTCTGGAAAGTGCTTCTGAGGAAGGCATGGTGAAGGCAGGAGAAGGATGGAGTAATCTTTTCATCTCTCCCGGCTATGAATTCCAGTCGCCCATAAACGGAATGCTCACCAACTTTCACATGCCAAAGTCATCTCCTTTGCTTCTAACAACTGCCTTTGGAGGAGTAGAGGAAGTAATGAAAGCATATGAGGAGGCGTTGCATCGCAATTACAGATTCCTGAGTTTTGGGGATGCAATGCTTATACTGAAAGATGTTTGAAATAACAGCTGAAAATGGAAGGGCAAGGTGTGGTGTGCTCAGAGCGGGTGGGCATAGTATTGAAACTCCCGCATTCCTTCCAGTGGCAACAAAGGCATTTATAAAGACTTTAACCCCAAATGAGGCAAAGGAGACGGGCGTGGAGGCAATAATAGTGAATGCTCTTCATATATACAGGAAAATTTTTGATGCCGTGGTGGAAAGGGGGCTGCATGATTTCATGAAATGGGATGGGATAATATTTACGGACAGCGGCGGCTTTCAATCCATAAAGAAATTCCCGGCAAGGATTACAGACGATGGTGTGCTTTTTTCAATGCCCGATGGAAACCAGGAAATATTCACTCCCGAAAAATCCATGGAGGTTCAAAGAGCCATAGAAAGCGATTTTTTATTTGCCCTGGATGACTGCCCGTCATATCCCTACACCAGGAGGAGGGCAGAAGAGGCGGTGGAGAGAACCATAAGATGGGCAGAAAGATGCCAAGGAGAAAGAAATTTTGCCATTCTTCAGGGAGGCGTATACGCGGATTTGAGAAAAAAATGTGCCAGGGAAATTGCAGAGATGGATTTCTTCGGCTTTGCCATGGGAGGGCTCTGCATAGGAGAGCCGAAGGAGGAGATGCATTATATGGTGGAGGTAACAACACCCCTCCTTCCAGAAGAAAAGCCCCGCCACCTGATGGGGGTTGGCTCTCCCGAGGATATAATGGCATGTGTGAAGAAGGGCATAGACATATTCGATAGCGCCTTTCCCACAAGAAATGCAAGGCATGGAACAATTTTCACAAGCCATGGAAAAATAAATCTCGGAAAAGGGAAAGTGAGAGGGGATGCCA
>CAZWEL010000008.1:0-15981 GCA_964632955.1 uncultured Thermoplasmatales archaeon
TATATATGTGCGCCGTTTTCTGGAGGGAGATATCATAATTTCCCTGCCATCCGTCCTTGCCCACATACCCATTATCCACTATCTCATCGCTGTATTCTCTCCATGTAACCATGTAGGATGTTTCCTTTATTTCCTCTGACGTAACATAATTCTTTTCGTGATAAACTATCCCTATAAGGGATATTATAAGTATGACCACCCCTGCCATTATAACCAATTTATCCTGCCTGTTCATGTATTCACCTTACACAATAAGGTTTTTCTGTTTATAAAATTTAGCATAAAAATCAGGTTTTGCTTTTGTTTAGTAAAACGGAGTTTACAGTAAATATTTATAATATCATTAATTATAAAAATGGAGGTGAAAATGATATGAAAAAAAAATTTGCGATTAGCGCATGCGTGTTTTTGGTTATGGCTGCAACAATACCCTCCTTAGCCTTTTCGACAAATAAAGATGATTTGAATTGGTCAATTGAAACTGTTGATTATAAGGGAAAGGTCGGAAGATACACCTCTGTAGCTCTTGACTCCCATGGTTACCCCCATATATCATATTGCGACATCGGAAATTACGATTTGAAATATGCATACTGGGATGGAAGCAAATGGATAAATGAAACCGTCGACTCTAAAGGTGCAACGGGTGTTCCGACTGCAATAACTCTGGATTCCCATGACTATCCCCATATAGCATACTGTGATATTGCACATGCTGACTTGGATTATGCATACTGGAATGGAGAGGAGTGGAACATAACAAAAAAGGTGGATGATGATGCTCTTTCTCATCTCGCAATAACTCTTGACTCCAATAATAATCCATATGTAGCATATGCAGGCTATCGTCATGGTGGGCTTAAATATGCATACTGGGATGGAGAATGGCATATTGAAGTTGTTGATAATGACAGCCGTATATCATGGTATAGTGTTGGTGCTCATTCCATATTTTTCCTGAATGGAGAGCTAAACATTGTATATGCCTGTGGAAACGAATTGAGGCATGCATATAAAGATAGCCAAGGATGGCATATTGAGAAAATTACTGAAGAGGGAACTGATTTGGGCTATCCATCATCGGCGGTTGATTCCCATGGATACATACACATTGCATACCACGGATGGGAGAACTACGATTTAAAGCACGTTTACTGGGATGGAAGCAAATGGAATGTCGAAACTGTAGCATCCGAGGGCTACATTGGTGGCTCCTGCTCTCTCGCTTTGGATTCGCATGATTATCCTCATATAGCATGTTACAGAACAGATAGCACGAAAGAAAATGACCGCGACCAAGAATACTTTTACTGGGATGGAAGCAAATGGAATGAAGTGGTTGTTGACTCGGTTGGATATGTTGGAGGATGTTGCGATATTGCCATCGACCCAAATGACAATCCTGTTATAACCTACTGTTACTGGCAGCACTTTGATTTAAAATGTGCAAGAAAAACGGCGAACAATCCGCCAGAAAAACCAGAGAAACCCACTGGTTTTAAACTCGGTAAAGTGGGGCAGAATTATACTTACTCCACCTCTGTCTCAGATCCAGATGGTGAGCAAGTCTACTACATGTTTGACTGGGGAGATGGTACGGTAAGCGGCTGGCTTGGACCGTATAATTCTGGAGATACAATTAAAGTAAAGCATTCATGGGATAAAGAGGGGAATTATACGATAATGGTGAAGGCGAAGGATATACATTATTCAGAAAGTCCATGGAGTGATCCTTTGGTGGTGAGTATGCCAAAAACATTTTCTCTGTGGGATTTAATAACAATCTGGCTGCTGAATCTATTGATGGCGGCGATACACTAATTTCTCCTCTCCTCTCTTTTTATAAAACCCAACAATTCTAAAAATTTCACAAACATAAAAAAGGATTTGCCATTAAAGGAAGGTGAATCGCTACAATCTTGCCCTCCTCATTTCCGTCATATCGGTTTCCTTTGCGTCCATATTCATTCTCTCATGCAAGGCGCCTCCCATCACCATTGCCTTCTATCGCCTTCTTTTCACCTCTCTTCTTCTGCTACCTTTTATAGTCATGAAAAGAACAAGAGAGCATCTCTCCCGCATCTCTCCATCGATGCTCGTCCGTATTTTTGGGGTCGGAGTTATCCTTGCCGCCCATTTCGCTCTCTGGATTTCATCTCTTTACAAAACATCTGTGGCAAGTTCTGTGATACTTGTGACATCTCATCCAATCTTGGTGGCGCCTGTATCCCATTATGTTTTCAGAGAAAAGCTTACTATCCATCAGGTGGTGGGTATTCTGCTTTCCCTTACCGGAGTATTCATACTTGTCACAGGGAACTATGGACTCAATAACACAACCATTGAGGGCAATGTGCTGGCAATTCTTGGAGGAGTGATGGCTGGCGTTTATATACTGGCTGGAAGAAAAATAAGAAAGAGCATAGATGCGATTCCCTATGCCTTTCTCGTTTATTCCATGGCTGCCCTTGTTCTATTTTTCCTCACCCTTTTCTCCAGCTCCCCCTTAATCATAAGGGAAAAGGACTATGGCATAATATTTATGATGGCGATTGTATCAGGCATTTTTGGGCACACTCTATATAACTGGGTTCTGAAGTATGTGCCAGCATACATGGTGTCTGTATCCTTCCTTGGAGAGCCCCTTGCCTCCTCATTCCTTGCCTTTATAATCCCTTGGATAAATCAGGTTCCCTCCTACTACACCATCTTTGGCGGCTTTTTGACAATGGCTGGAATATACATGACAGCCAGATATATTGGCATCTATGCTGGAGAATAAACATTTATAAATTTCCACCATATTTCATCAGAATGAGAATTGCAATAACAGGAGCAGCAGGATATTTCGGGAAAAAAATAATAGAAAGGTTGCATGGAAGAGATGATGTGGACTACATTTTGGGCATATCCAGAAGGGAGTTCCAACATGATTATGATAAACTGGAATACATGAGAATGGATGTGAGGAGCGGGAAATTAAAAAAAATTTTTAAGGAAAGGGAGATAGATGCAATCATTCATCTTGCCTTCGTTCTCAATCCAATCCATGATGAGAGAGAGATGCATGACATAAATATAAGTGGTGCCAGAAATGTGCTGGAGGCGGCGGAGCATGCAGGAGCAAGGAAAATAATAATGACAAGCAGCACCATGACATATGGAGCATGGCCCGACAATCCCGAATATCTCACAGAGGAAAGCCCTCTGAGAGGACATACCACCTACTATTACAACATAGACAAGCTCGAGATTGAGAGAATGTGCTCCCATTTTATTGAGAGAAATAAGAATGTGTCTATGGTGATACTAAGGCCCTGTCTTGTGCTCGGACCCAATGTAAATCACTTTTACTCCAGATTACTCGATCTTCCCATACTCCCTCTTGTGGGAGGAGAAAATCCGAGGATGCAATTTATTCATGAGGATGATGTTGCCAGAGCGTACGAGCATTTCCTTTTCAACGGAAATGGAATATACAACATAGTTGGAAGGGGGACCATGAGATGGAAGGAGATTATAGAGGCGGCTGGAAAGAGGGCGGTATCGATGCCTGCATGGCTTCTCTACCCAGCAGCGAGATTTTTATGGAAAGCTCATCTTTCCTTCTTTCCCCCTGAAATACTTGATTTTGTGAGATGGCCCTGGGTGGCAACTGGGGAGAAGGCAAAGAAGGCGGGATTTGAGGCAGAATATACGACAAAGGAAACGCTTATGTCATTTCTGGAAAGCAGGAATAGATGAAGGTTTTTATAGCCGTACCATTTTTCGAATATGCAGAGGTTATTTGGGACTAATGGTGTTAGGGGAATAAGCAATGAAGGCATGACGCCTGAGATGGCTCTCCGTCTCGGGATGGCAATAGGAAGTTATTTTCAGGGGAATATTGTTATAGCCACCGATACAAGAACCTCCAATGAGATGCTGAAGGATGCCGTAATCTCCGCTCTTATTTCTACAGGATGCAATGTGTTTGATGCCAGAATAGCGCCCTCGCCCGCCCTTCAATATTATGTGAAGCATAGCGATGCAGATGGAGGGGTCATAATCACCGCATCCCATAACCCGCCGGAGTTCAATGGCATAAAGGTGGTGGATTCTGACGGGGCTGAACTGGCGAGAGAGAAGGAGGAAGAGATAGAGAAAATATATTTTGAGGAGAAATTTAAAAGAGTGGCATGGAATGAGATTGGCAGAGTATATGATATGGATATATTGGATTTTTACATAGAGGCTATAATTTCAAAGGTTGATGTTGAAAAGATAAAAGAGAAAAATTTTAAGGTGGTTCTTGACTGCGGAAATGGAGCGGGGTGCTATACCATGCCATATCTTGTTCAGGGGATGGCTGATGTTATCACCCTAAATGCCCAGCCGGATGGAAATTTTCCGGGAAGGAATCCTGAACCAACACCTGAAAATATAGGAGTGCTTATGAAGATGGTTAAGGAGGCGGGAGCAGATTTGGGTGTAGCATATGATGGGGATGCTGATAGGGCGATATTTGTTGATGAGAGAGGAAATTATATTTATGGGGATAAAACGCTTGCCATCATGGCTGGATATGTGGTGGAAGAGAAAGGGGGAAGCATAGTTACACCTGTTTCCACCTCCAGCTGTGTTGAGGAATATGTAAGGGCGAGAGGAGGCAAAGTTATCTATACAAAGGTGGGTGCCCCCATAGTGGCAAGGAAAATGATGGAAGTGAATGCCACCTTTGGAGGGGAGGAGAACGGAGGTTTAATATTTCCAGAGCATCAGTACTGCAGGGATGGAGGGATGGCGACTGCAGCCATTCTGGAGTTGATGGCTTCCCGGGACATGAAAATTTCAGAAATAGTGGGAGAGGTGCCTCTTTATCATATAACAAAAACAAAGGTTAGATGTGAGAAAAAGGAGGAAACCATGAAAAAAATCCTTGAGAAATTACAGGGAGAAAAAATAGACACAACAGATGGCATAAAGATTTACACGGAGGATGGCTGGGTTCTTATACGCCCCTCTGGCACCGAGCCAATAATAAGAATATATGCAGAAAGTAAAAATGCTTCCAAAGCAGGGGAGATGGCGGAGGAATTCAAAAAAATGGTGAAAATGGAGGCAGGCGAGGTATAGGGGTGTAAAAATAGAGGGATATACCCCGCCCGTTGCTGGATATCTTTACCCTATTTATAATTTACTTATAATCTGCCCACAAATCCGCGTTCACTTTCTGAAGGTAAAGTATTTAAAATTTCTTCCATTCATATTAAGGAGGCGATAAAAATGAAAAAGGTATTGATAATAGGAGCCGTGCTGGTTCTGGCTGCGGTTGCCGGAGGCATAAATGCAGTGAATGCGGGAGATGGAGGTGTGAGAGAGGCATATGAGCCATATCATGGCATTGTGCCCCTCAACGAGGTAAGGGCAGGAGGAACAGGAGGCAACATTCTTATATCAGGAGGCGAGGAGGATGAGCATACACCCTCTGTGGCGGTAGATGGAAAGGGAAACATAGTGGTGGCATACATAGATGAGACGAGCATACTTGAAAGGAATGTATACATAGCATATTCCAGCGATGATGGAAGCACATGGAATTTGCCTGCATATCTAACAACAGATAGTGGAGTAGCAGCATCTCCAGATGTAATATACATGCCTGGAACAGGAAACATAGCCATATCCTATGTTGACCCTGTATCCACGGAATATGCAGTTGAGGGGTGGTACATATCTGATATAACAGATACAGAAACCTATAATGGCATAAGATGGGGATGGAATGATGCTGAGAACTATCAGTATGTGGCAAGCACTTCAGTGGAGAATCTTTTCCTGCAGATTGTCATATGCGATGAAACCGGCTACAATATCCCATCTGACCCTACACTAATCTACTGGACTCCTGAGTGGGATCATCCAACAGAGATAGGAGGCGGCTATTACGATGGACAGTCCATTCTTAAAACATCTCCTGCAAGTGATCCTGAAATGGCAACTGGAGCAAACAAGATGATAATGGTTATGCAACATGATAACGCCACCACAGGACATACAGAGATTGCATATAAGATGACTGTCACAGATCTTGATCTGCTTCTCACATCTGGAGGAGGACCAGGAGGAATGGACAAATATGCCGACATAGAGGTATGGCCCTGGCAGGGCTATATGGGTAAGAGCGATCTGGCGGATGCTGCCCATCCTAGCGTTGCAGCATCTGGAAGCAACATAGTTGTTGTCTATATGAGCAATGACAACATATTCACCGACTGGGACATAGTTTGTTCTTACAGCAGTGATGACGGTGAAACATGGAATACTGCAACAGTAGCAAATACGGCGCAGGTGGATGAGATGTATCCAGCTGTCTACATGAGTGGGAATACAGTATACTGTGCTTTTATCAAGAACAACAATCTCTATCTGGTGAAATCAGAGGATGGAGGGGCAACATGGGGTGAACCGGAGCAGGTGAATGATGAAGATGGCACTGTTGTGGCAGGAGAGAACTATGTGGACATATGTGGCAAAGGTATTGTCTGGACTGACAACAGAAATGGAAATCTCGACATATACTTCTCCCCACTGCCAGCACCAGTAATAGATGTCAGCATTTCTGGTGGCTTTGGAGTTAAGGCGACGATATCCAATAGCGGAACAGTGGCAGCGAAAAACCTTGACTGGAGTGTAGATCTCTCCGGTTTGGTGTTTTTAGGCAAGCATTCTGAGGGCACAATATCATCTCTTGAACCAGGAGCAAGCGAGACAGTAGGTCCAGGGTTGGTATTTGGAATAGGACCAACCACAATAACTGTGAATGCTGGCGGTGTAACAGCAACGGCAAGTGGCTTCGTCCTCGGGCCAATGGTCCTGGGAGTGGGCTAACCTCTCCCCCCATTTTTTTATTTATTCATGGAATATCTTTTATTGCCCTTTTCTTTTCATATTGTGAAGAAGGAGGAACTGATTGAAAAATTGAAGAGGGAGGGATATCTTAGGAGCAGGGAGGTTATAGAGGCAATGAAGGCGATACCAAGAGAAATTTTTGTTCCTGAAAAGGAGAGGAAATATGCATATGAGGATATCCCTCTCGAGATAGGTTATGGGCAAACCATCTCTGCCCCACACATGGTGGCTCTCATGCTCGAGGAATTGAAACTGAAGAAAAAAAGCAAGGTGCTGGAGATAGGGACAGGTACGGGTTACCATGCTGCTCTTGCTGCCACCATAGCGAAGGAGGGCAAGGTTTATACCATAGAAAGAGTAGGGGAGCTTGCTGAAAAAGCAATAGAAAATTTTGAAAAACTGGGCATAAAAAATGTGGAGGTTGTTGTTGGAGATGGCTCAGAGGGTTTGTCATTTCATGCCCCCTATACCCATATATATGCAACATGTTCAGCTCCTTCCATCCCGGAGCCACTCATAGAGCAGCTTGGTGAAGGGGGAGTACTTCTAATTCCCGTGGGAAGAATATATGGGGAGCTCTGGAAGGTGGAGAAAAGGAATGGAATAAGGAGGAAGAAAATTGTTGGATGTGCCTTTGTTCCTATGGTGGGAAAGAGAGGATACCATGAAAATTAGAGTTTCCACTGCCACCGCATCTTTACTCGGATTGAAAAAGTACAGGATGGATGCAATTCCAACAACTCTCTATTTCATGCTTCCGGGAGAATGCAGGGGAAACTGCCTTTACTGCACTCACGCCTCCGGACATCTCTCAAGAGTGGAATGGCCTCCTTTTGATATGGAAGAGGTGATAAAAAAAGTGGAGGAAAGCAGAGCAGAAAGAATATGCATACAGTCACCATATGGGGAGGGATATGCGGAGATGCTCGCGGAGGTGGCGAGGAAGATGAAGGGAAGCAAACCCATTTCTGTATCCATATCTGCTATTAGTGAGAGGGAGCTGAAAATGCTTAAGGAGGCGGGAGTGGAAAGAGTAGGTGTGGGACTGGATTGTGCCACTCCAGAAATATTTGCTAAATGGAAGAAGGGGGTGCCCTCATGGGAGGCATATATGAAAACCCTTCAAGATGCAAAGAAAATTTTTGGAAATGCAACATGCCATCTCATAATAGGGTTAGGAGAGAGCGACAAGGAGGCAATAGAATTGATGATGGGCATGAAGGAGAAGGGCATAGACATTGCCCTCTTTGCCCTTTTCGTGAAGAATGATAACAGAGTTGAATTGAGCAGATACAGGGCAATACAGCTGGCAAGATATGTCATTTATCATGGATGGGGAGAGTTTTGTTTTGATGAAGAAGATAATCTCAAGGAGATTGTGCTCGAGAATGTAAGCGAAGAGGCATTTCTCACCTCCGGCTGTCCTCACTGCAATCGTCCCTTTTACAATGAAAGGGTGACAAAAATATATAACTATCCTCGTCCTCTTGATAAAGAAGAGTTTGAAAAAGCCATGAAGGAGGCGAATAAATATGCGAGAATATATGTTGTTGCTGAGCAGGAAAAGGACGATATTGCTTGAAAAAGGGAAAATCCATGTTACTTCTGTGGGAAGGGTGGATTTAAGAAATGCTGAATATGGAGATGTAATGGAAATTGGAGGAGAAGAATATGTGTTAGTGAAACCAACGCTTGCGGATATGATGAAGAAGCTGAAAAGGGGAGCACAGATAGTCATGCCCAAGGATGCAGCGCAGATAGCCGCAACCACGGGTTTGGAAAGAGGATGGAAATGTTTGGATGCTGGCTCCGGCTCCGGCTTCCTTGCCATATTTCTTGGCAGTATGGTTGGAAAACGAGGGAGGGTGTACACCTATGAGAGGAGGGAGGATTTTTACAGGATTGCGAAGAAAAACATAGAAAAATGTGGACTGGAGGGGGTGGTGAAAATAAAGAATGAGGATGTTAAAAATTTCAGGGAGAGAAATCTGGATTTGATAACCTTTGACATGAAGGATTCTCACAAACTTGTTGGAAGGGCAAGAAAAAGATTGAAGGCAGGAGGATGGCTGGTGATATACTCGCCCCACATAGAGGCGCAGATAAGGGCAAGGGAGGAGATGGAAAAGGAAGAAATGTTCATCCATTCTACCATAGAGAATATTCAGAGGAGATGGAAGAGCAGATACGGCTATACTCATCCTGAGCCGAGTGGAATACTCCACACGGGCTTTCTCACCTTTGCCAGGAAAGTTTTATAATATTTTATCTTTTCCCGCGAGAAGAAGAGTTGAGCCGATGAATATATGGATGTCTGGCTGGAGAGGATGCCTTATTCTTATATGAAGCCCAACAAATCCCATCATAATTCCTGCCTGATTTCTGAGCATGAGTCCATAGTCCCCGATACTCTTTCCTTTCCATACATAATTTGCTCCAAATTTCACAAAAGTAAAGCCCTCCTGATAATTGAAGAATATGGGTCTCAATAATATCCATAGAAAGCTTCTTTCCCTGGAAAGAGGAATGTAAACCTTTCCCTTCCCATAGCTCACAATCCAGTTTGAAAATCCAAAATCCCATTTTATTCCGAGATCGTTTATTGCATCTTCGTCTCCATTTGCCAGGCGTTGTATAATGGAATGGAGGAGAGAAATGCTTATCTCCTTCTCCTCTATTTTATTTCCAAAGAAGTCATACACATCCATGGTTAATTTTCCATCATCTGCAGAGGTTTTGTTGGTGAATGGCATTGCTGGCATGAGAAGCATGGCAACCACAAAAACAATTATTTTTCCCTTCATGTTTTTTCAATATGCATGGGTTTATAAATATTTGGAATTGGATAATGGATTATCACAAAATCTGAAAATTTAGAAAAACTATTATATAATAACACTATTTGTATTTTTACCCATAAGGATGGGAGGGGAAGAAATGGATATTGATATGGAGATAGATGAGGTTTCCCGCATAATAAGGGATTTCCTCAATGTTAACGTTGCAGTATGCAAGGATTGCCGGGAAGCATTTGATTGATTCTGCTATAAAAAATAGCCCCCGGCTTGTTATGTTAGAGGGTAGTATGTTTTATTTTTATTATCCAAAAATTACTCCAGCACTGCTGCTATTTCCCTTGCTGCCTCTTCAAGCATTCCCTGACGATTATGGACTATTTTGACCGTTGCTCCCGCAAGCACAGCATAGCTCATGGCAGCAATCCTGTTCATCATCTGATGGGTTTCTATTTCTTCCTTGCCCTCTTCATCTCTCTGCCTTATGCCCTCATCCTTCTTTCTCCTGGCGAATATTTCCTCAGCATCCGCCTCCACAAGTATAATCCTGTCGGGCTTTATTATCTGGAGGATGTGATATGGCAATCCAGGAAGATAACCATAGGGGGTTTTTATGGTGCTGTGCGTATCTATTATAACATGCTCCATTTTTCCTATCTTCTCAGCCGCCTTTATCTGCCACTCCTTCTGCTTTTCCTGGGGCATTTTTCTCATTTCATCCCTGTCCTTTATGCCATCCTGCCTCGCCATTTCAAACATGACATCTCCGTAGTTTATCACATCCATTTTTCTTATTTTCAGTGCTTCATTAAGAACAGTAGTTTTACCGGCTCCGGGAATACCTGCTACCACTATTCTCATTATTCCACCCCGAGGAATTTCCTGAGCACGGGATGCATCTCCATTGCCTGCTCCTTGGCTATATCCTCATAAAGGCGAATGACTATGCCAACGGTAAGAAGCAATCCTGTTCCCGATGTATTCCCTACAGTTCCTATCATGTTGGCAAAGGCAGCAAGCAGACCCACTATCAAAGAACTCAGGATGGTGAGAGCGGGAATATATCGCTCCAGGACCTTTTTTAATATCCTGGGATCTCTTCTGAAGCCGGGTAGCTGCATTCCAGAACTCTGTATCTGCCTTGCCACCGCCTCAGGTCCCATGTTTGTTGTTTCTATCCAGAACTTCCCGAAGAAAACGCAGCCAATGAGAAATACGGTTGTATATACTATCAGCCTTACTCCCATCTGCCACGGCTCATGTCCCTGAAGATATGTTCTGTATCTTGGATCAATCAGAGGGAAGAACCAGCTGTAAAGTCCATTGGGACTGGTTAAATACCATAGTCCTCCCGCCACAGGCTGGGTGGAGCCGGGTAGATATTTCCCTATCCACCATGCTCCTCCTATTACCGGCAGATTGCTTAGTCTGGTGTAGAGGAGCAAGCCAAACATATTGAGATTTGCCATCAACGCAGACATAAGGATAACAGGGATATTGGATGCGTACATAAGGCGTAGCGGATACCTGCCCCTCGCTCCCCTCACCCTTCCGTGGGCAAGGGGAAGTTCAACACGAGACGATTCGGCATACACCACAAAAAGGAATATTATTATGGTTCCAAGCAGAGCCACCACAGGATTTGGAGGTGATACAAATATCTTTTCAAATCCTCCAGCATTTACAAGCTCTCCAAGGGACATGTGGGATGTTAGATATATGGTCTTTGGAATTGTTCCTGCCGGCGGGTTGTCAACGCCAAGAGGAAGGGATGTATTGGATGGTAGCCAGCTGAATAACCCTGTTACCAGAGCATTGGAAACTCCCGCTGCGATAAATAGGGAAACGCCAGAGCCAATGCCCCATTTTGATATAACCTCATCCATCCAGAAGACAAGCATGCCGCCCACGAAAAGCTGGAGCACTATGAGGGCTCTTGCTCCTCCCATTCCTGCCATGCTTACCAGCCCATCACTGGGCCTCAGATATCCAAAAACCTGAGGTACTGCCTCCACCAGAATCATTATGGCAACCAGAACCTTCTGGAATCCCTGATATAAGGCTCTATCTTCATCATTCTGCAAATCCAGATTTATTAATTTGGCTCCCACAAATAACTGCAGTATAATGGATGCTGTGACTATGGGTCCAATACCGAGATGAACTATGCTTCCGCTCGCCCCGGCAAATATGGCTCTGAAACCAGCAAACATATCCATGCTATCCGGGTTGAGCCCATATATGAGAACCTGTGTCAGGATATAATACAAGATAAGTATTGTTCCCGTCCACAGCAATTTTGTTTTGAAGGGCACATGTCCCTTCGGCTTCTTGATGGCGGGCCATCTCTCAACCACCGGCTGAAACAGATACAGTTTGCTTTTCTTTTCCTCTGCCATGTTATCCCGTTATTACCTCTCCACCTGCTTCCTTTATCTTTTCCATTGCCCTCTCGGTGGCTTCCTTAACCACCACCTTCAGGGGCTTATTCAATGAACCTGAGCCGAGGAGTTTGTCATAACCCATTTCAGTTAAATTCACCTCCCCCTCAAATCTATTCAGATCCTCCACATTTATGGTCTTTATCTCTCTTTTGACGCCGTGCCTTATGAATCCTTTTCTCCCCCATTCATGCTTGAGATGTTTGTGCTTGCCGGCACCTGCTCTTCCTTTGCCTCCCTTATGCCCCTTCCCTCTATGTCTCTTCATGCCTCCATAGCCCATTGTTTTATGTCCCCTGTATTTTTTGGTTTTATCTCTCATAGCATCCTCCTTATGAGTTCATTAATCTTTTCTCCTCTATATCCGGATGAACCTCCAAGTTTGAAGGGTTTTTTAATACTCTTATATCCCTTTCTTGGGGGATGAAGTCCTATGGAAGGCGTTGCCACCTCCTTAAGTTTCGCCCCCTCCTTCATTTTATTTACTGCTTCCTCAACATTCTCCACTCCAGCCCTTTCCAGAAGAGCAGCCAGAGTTTCATCATCTATTTCCCCCCATGTCACATAATCCTTAACCTTCTGAAGCATTCCCTTATAACTGGGATTTTCATGAATGATGGTGCATCTGTTAACCTTTCCAAGATTTAGCATCTTAAGTGTGTCTCTAACTTCCTTATTCGCACCTATCACACTTCTTATCTGAATCACCGCCATCATGCTTCCACCGTCTCCGCTTCCTCAACATTTTCAGGAGGGGTTTCTACCTTGCTCTCCTTCTTCATCTCCTCCGTTGTTTTATAAACATTCGTGTTTTTGAGGGCATCATAAACTGCTTTGGCAAAATTTATGGTTGTCCTTGTCTGCCCCTTTGTAAAGCCCCAAACATCCTCTATTCCGGCAAGGCGGAGCACCACCTTCGCCACATTACCCACAGCCAGCCCCACACCACGAGGCGCCGGCTTGAGTGATACCCTAACAGAACCGCATTTTCCAACAACCTTGAAGGGAAGGGAGTGTTGTGTTCCACATCCACACTCCCATGAACCACATCCTCTCTTCACTTCTATGATATTCAACTTAGCATTATCCACCGCCTTTCTTATTGCCATCCCTACTTCCCTGTCCTTCGCCTGTCCTATGCCCACATATCCATTTTTGTTTCCAACAACCACCACTGCTCTGAATTTTGTCCTTCTCCCGCTATCTGTCATCCTCTGAACCATGTTTATATCTATTACCTCATCTTCTATCTCAGGAAGAAGCATGTCCACTATCTCCGTTTCCCTCAATGGGAGCCCGCTTCTGAGCGCCTGCCCCATGGACGTTATCTTGCCTTCAAGTACAAGCTTCCCCAACCTTGTTTTTGGTATCCAATCTTCATTCATATTCTTCCTCTATCATGATCTTTATCCTTTCCACTTTCTCCGCCACCTCATCGCTGATATGCTTCCCGTAGAGGCGTTCCTCCGATGGGAGTATTTCCTTGCTATGAGGCACTTCCACTCCAGCATCCACAACTCCCTTCAATGCTGCGAATATTCTCGCTCCTTTCACAGGAGTGTAAAGCCCTATATCCAGTATTCCTTCAGTGATGCCATTCTTCAACGCTCTTTTTCCAGCAAGCAGTCCAGTAAGATATGCTGCTGGAGTGCTGGATAAGCTGTAATTCCACTCATATTTCTTCAAATCACTCCCCGTGGCGGAGACAGCTATCTTGTCGCCTTCTCTTTCATAAAGGGCAAACTGAACCCTTATGTTTTTATTTGATTTTCTCACCACCACTCTCGGCTTTCCCGATTTGAGCAATGCAAGCCTTTTCCTGTAGTCAGTTTTTCCCTCTCTTCTTCTTCTGAAAGACAATCTATTCATTTTTCTCCACCTTCAGTAATCCCTCTGTTTCGAGATGCAGACGAACATGGGCTTTATTCCTGAACTGTCCTCCCTTTGCCCGTCTGTAATAGAGGCGATATGTTTTCCTGTCTATTTTGCCACTATCTCTCAACTCGCGTAGATATGCTCTTATTGGGCGAATCGTCTTTATCCATGCTCTTTTTCTCGGCAATCTCGCCGTTGCCTTTCCTTTCCTTGAACCGTGTCCCTTTCTTCTTCCCTTCGCCTTCTGTGCCATCCTCTTTCTTATTCTCCCTCTTGAATTGTTTCTCACCTTTTTCTTCTTTATTATTCCCTGCTTCACTAGATTTTTTATATCCTTTCTCTTCACTGCCTTCTCTATCTCCTCAAGATTATCTGGATCCATCCATACCCTGTTTTCACCGCATTTCAGTACCTCGGCAGCCAGCCTACGCTGATTTTTTAAATCCATTTACAACCTCCTGTTAAGTACTCTTATTCCCATCTCATCCGCCTTTGCTATTATTTCTTCCCTCTTTCTCCTTCCAACCGTGCCTCCTATTCTGATTGCCTCTCTCTCCCTGTCGATACCTTCAAGATCTCTCACATTATAAACCATCCTTTCCTTGAAGCCAGATGGATGAAGCCCTCTCACCACCCTCGGGGTTCCATATCCTACGCGCGGCAGAGGGGGGCGATATTTATAATGGCGACGCTGTTTCGAATGCCTTCCGCGGGGGCGGCGCCATTTATCATCCAACTTCTTGAATTGCCAGAGCTGCTGACGTATGAAACGGGGTTTTTTCTTCCTTGCCTCCATAAGGCGGCGTATCTCCTCATCTATCTTTGCCTTTATTTTTTGCACTCTGCCCTCTTCCACTATCTTAACTTCTTCTTCCTCCATCCTATGCACCCTTGCTCACAATATATATGCCATCCTGGAAAACTCTGATGTCTCTATTCTTCACCTTGGTGGCAAACTCGATGTTGGCGGCTGTCTGACCCACCTCCTCTCTATTTATTCCCTCTATTATAACCTCATCTCCCTTTACCTGCACCTTCACATTCCCGAATATCTTTGCCTTTCTTGGAAACTTTTCTCCAAGGAAATTCTCTATTATAACTTCACTATCCTTAACATTAACCTTCATAGGGAAGTGAGAATAAACTATTTTCATCCTGTAAACAAATCCCTCTGTAACTCCCTTAATCATATTCCGGATATGGGCTGCAAAGGTGCCCACCAGAGCTGCCTCTTTCTTTCTGGCAAACTCACATTCTATGACTATTTTGTTATCAACCTTCTCCATCTTTATTTTTGGATGGTAGAGGATGCGCTCTATTCTCCCCTTCTCCCCTTCAACACTAACCATTCCGTCCTTTATCTCCACATTCACGCCCTCGGGAATTTCCACCTCTTTTCTCACAACAGGTATCATTCTAAGCACCTAATACACGTATGCCAGCAATCTTCCGCCAATGCCTTCCTTTCTTGCCTCATAATGGGATATTACCCCTTTATTGGTGCTGAGCACCAGCAGCCCGAAATTTTCCGCAGGCAGATATCTGGATTCCCATTTTTCAAACTCTCTCTTCTTTATATGATGCCTGGGCTTTATCACCCCGCAATCATTTATATTTCCCTTTAGCATTACTCTATATTTTCCTCCCTTGCCATCATATACCCATTCAAATGCCTCTATGTAGCCATGTTCCTGCATCACCTTTAGTACTCTGCCAATTATCTTGGAAGCAGGTTTTATCTCACATTCCCGCTTTCCCACATGTTCTGCATTCTTAATAGCCGATAGTGCATCTGCAAGAGGATCGTTCAACATTTTACCCCAAATATACCCTTTATTCTTAAATCTTTCGCCTTGTGATGGCAGAGAATGCCATAAGCAGGCAATATCTTAAAAAACTTTATAAACTTATCTTCCATTTTATCTTGGAGGCAAGAAAATGAAGAAGGCAATAATATTGGCGATAAGCGTGTTGTTAGT
>CAZWEL010000009.1:0-14560 GCA_964632955.1 uncultured Thermoplasmatales archaeon
TCCTTTTTTCTTGTGAGGGTATTGTAAATTCTGAGCATCAATTGAATAGAGATTCTCCATTAAAAAGATTATCCAAGGATAACTAAGAGAAGGCATAATGGATGGGAAAGATTCCTGCAAATATGAGGAAAGGGAATGAGTAGAGAAATGTGAGGAGTGGTGCAAGAAATACAGGAGTTGCAATGGGGAAACAATCCCTCATGCTGTAAAAGATGATGAGAAGTTCTTTTTTATGATGGGGAAGATAAGGAAATATTTATTTATCGTCGCTCCATAAGGGATTGATGGATTACCCTCTTATACTGGTAACAGCCCTCATGGCATTCAGCTGGGGAATGCTGTTTGCTTTCTGGCTTATCTTTGCCAGAACAGCAAGCAGAATTGCTTCCCTCCTTTCAAGAATAACCGGAAAGGAGGTTACTCTTGAGGAAGTATATCAGACGTTGAAAAATATAATAGACAAGGCATACCAGGAAATGAAAAGGGAGGAAAATGAAAATTCAAAAAATAATAAATGACGCTTATGAGCAGGTGTATCGAATAAGAACAAACCTTGCCTACTTATACAAGTTCATAAAATTTGTTACCCCATTCCTCACCATCGCATTCTATTTCCTATTTGTTTTTGATTATCTTCCCCCAGAACTGGCGGGAAAATATGGCGCCCTGGTTGCTGCTTATCTCTTCCCGCCTGCTGGAAAGGAGAGCATAATCCCACTAATGCTTGGCTCAGGCATTCCCATATGGATTGCGTGGAGCACCATAATAATAATGGATGTGATAAGTGCCTCCATAATCGCCTATAACTGGTGGTTTGCAGAGCTTATAATAACACATATTCCATTCTTGGACAGGGGATATGCATGGCTACAGAAAAGGGCTGAGAAATTTAAAAAGAAAAAACTCCTCACCCTTAGCCTTTTAATCTTCATGATTGTCCCCTTTCAGGGAACGGGGGGAATAAGCACACCCATACTTTCAAGATTTCTTGGAGTGGAGGCAAAGAAAACCATATTCATAGTTCTCACCGGCTCCATAATAACAACCACTCTCTGGATTCTATGGTGGGAAGGGCTTTTAAATTTCCTCGGAATATGAATAAGTTAGCAAGAGACGAGCAAAAGCATTTTTAAGGAGATTTCATTTTCCCTCATGAAGGTGCTTGTGACAGGTGGAGCGGGCTTTATAGGGAGCCATCTAATAGACTCGCTTATTGAAAGAAACCATGATGTTGTATGCCTTGATAATTTCTCATCTGGTAAGAGAGAATTCATAGAGCATAACCTCTCCAACATGGAACTGGTGGAAGGAGATTTGCTAAATAGAGAGGATATAAGAAAGGCGATTAAGGGATGCGATACAGTATTTCACATAGCAGCCAATCCTGATGTGAGAAGTGGAGCAAAGGATACCAAAACCCAGTTTGAAAACAACATAGTGGCAACCTACAACCTTCTTGAAGAAATGAGGGAGGGGAATATAAACAAAATTACATTCACCTCCTCCTCCACGGTATATGGGGAGGCGAAAATAATTCCAACTCCAGAAAATTATGGACCCCTCATCCCCATCTCTGTATATGGAGCATCAAAACTGGCTTCTGAGGCAATGATTTCTTCCTACTGCCACACCTTTGACATGGAAGGGGTTATCTACAGATTTGCAAATGTGGTGGGACCGAGAAGCACACATGGAGTTATATATGATTTCATAAGAAAATTGAGGAAAAATCCTGAAGAACTGGAGATTCTGGGAGATGGAACACAGAAAAAATCCTATCTTTACATAGATGACTGCATAGAGGCAATGCTCTTCGGCTTTGAAAAAAGGAAGGAGAGATTGGAGATATATAATATTGGCTCAGAGGACTGGACGGATGTTAAAACCATAGCAGATATAGTGAGCAGTGAGATGGGATTGAAGCCAAAATACAGATTTACAGGCGGAATAGATGGAAGAGGATGGAAGGGAGATGTTAAGTTTATGCGACTCGATATATCAAAATTGAAGGAAAGGGGATGGACGCCAAGATATACAAGCAACGATGCCATAAGAATGACAGCAAGATGGCTTATTAAGGAAATGCAGGGGAAGTCAAACATAAAACCTTAATATTTATTTACCATATAGAAGCATGAAAAAGTTTGCAGCCGCCATGGCAATTCTGATGTTTCTGCCAGTAGCCAGTGCCGGTTTTATTTCCTCATCACTAACCATAGATGCGGAGGAGCCGCCTGCCGTACCTCCAGATGGAAGCATAAAGGTGGCAGTCAACGTGACGCTTTCCTGGGGATTTGGAATGTTTTTCCCGCTCCCTGTAACTGTGGAAGTAAGTGTGGAAAATGTTTCTGACTGGCTTTCAGCCAGCGTATCTCCAGCAAGCTTTACACTCACGCCTGCAGGAATTACAGGAGGAGAGACAGGAAGAGATATAACCATAACTCTTCGCTCCCTAAAGGAAACGACCGCCTTTGTATCGGAACCAATAACCATAAGGGCAAAGACAAGTGGCAATTTTCTTCTGAGGGGGGCGGAGGCATCAAAGCAGATTTATGTGATGCAGGGCTTTGCAGATAATGGAATCACCATAGAGGCGCCATCTGGGGTGCATCTTTATAAAGGAGAGGAGAAAAATATTTATTTCAACATAACTAACAAATGCAACTCCAACATCTATCTGACCATTGAGGCGGAAAACGTCACAGGCTTTACCATATCCCACGACAGCAGTATATCCATTGCTCAAAAGGAAAGAAAAACTGTGGCTATTAAAATAAAGGCGGATGAATCCACGGAGGAGAGAGCAATCTTCAGGTTTGGATACTATCCACCAGGACATGAGGAACTTAAAAACTATCAGACAATGGAACTTCCTCTTGAAAGCCATGCCAAGCCGGGGGGCGGCTCCCTCGCCATCGGGATCGTGGTAGCTATCATAATATTGCTGATAATAGTTGGAATATGGAAGAAGAAAGCATAAACAGTGTAGTGAGAAAGCATGAGAGATACCGTCTCAATGGAATAAATCTTATTCCGTCAGAGAATTTTATATTTCCTGAAGTGAGAGAAATACTCTCCTCAGACCTTGCGGGAAGATATGAGAGTGAGTGGTATGGGGGCAGCAGATACGCAAGGGAGATATGCCAGAGAGTGGAGGAAAAAGCAAGAAATCTTTTTGGAGCAAAATACGCCATAATAACTCCTCTCTCCGGAAATATATGCGACCTTGCTGCCATCTTTTCTTTCACAAAGGCGGGAGATACCATAGCAGGCATACCAAAGGAGAATGGTGGCTATCCCTTTGGCTATGAAAAATTTGAGAGAAAATTTTATCCTCTTCCCATGAACGGCTATGTTGTGGACGGAGGAAAAATTGAGGAGATGGAGAAAAAAATTCCTCTCACCCTCATAGCATCCTCCATAACACTCTTCCCTCATCCTGTCGAAAAAATAAAGGAGGTAATGGGAAAATATGTGGTATATGATGCCTCCCATATTCTCGGGCTAATAGCAGGTGGCTCCTTTCAGCAGCCGTTAAAAGAAGGGGCAGATGTGATGATTGGCTCCACCCACAAATCATTTCCCGGTCCTCAAGGAGGAATAGTTCTCACCAACAGCAGAGATATAGCTGAAATGATGGGAAAATATCTCCTCTTCGACTATGAGGAAGGGATTGGACTGGTGGACAATCCCCATGTGAATAGAATAGCATCTCTCGGAGCGGCAATGGAGGAGATGATGAGAAATGGAAAGGAATATGCATCAAGAGTGGTGAAAAATGCCAGATATCTTGCAAAGATGCTTCATGAAAACGGGCTGAGGATAAAATTTGAGGAGAGTGGATTCACAAAAACTCATCAGATCCTCCTTGATATGGAAAGGGAGGAGGCAGAAAAATTTTATAGAGATCTTGAGAAAAATGGAATTTTCATAGATTGCATAGGAAGGATTGGAGTAGCGGAGGTGAGTCATATAGGAATGGGAAAGGAAGAGATGGAAAAGATAGCCCATCTCATGGTGGATGTTTACAGAGGTAAGGATGTGAGGGACAAAGTGAAAAAACTTGCCTCCAGATTCTATTCTAAGTTTTAACCTTCCTCACCACATCCAGCACGCTTCCGTCCCTGTATTCTATTATTGCTATTACATCCTCCTCCAGTTCTGGCTCAGGAGGAGTGCCAACCATCTTCTCAGCCATTCTGTGCAAATCCTCAATATCCACCATCTCCACCTTCCCTCTCACCGCCTCTATCAAATCATCTCTCTCAGGATTTACCGCAATTCCATGATCAGTGACTATAACATCCACTACATCTCCAGGAGTAGAAACAGTTGTCACACTTTCCCTCACTATTGGTATTTTCTTTCTTACAAGGGGAATGGTTATCACAGTAACATCGCTGCCAGCCGCCGCATCCTGATGCCCTCCTATTCCATGAAGGAGCATTCCATCGCTGTGGGTATTCACATTAACATTGAAATTTATGTCCACCTCAGTCGCTCCAAGAAAACATGCATTTTGCCTGTTGACAACACATCCTCCCGTATGGGGATCACCGAACATTATATGAGATACCTCTACATGATCCGGATTTTTTGCTATGGATTCAACAGCCCTCAAATCAAAACTCTGGGCATCAAGAATTTTATTTATGGTTCCATCCTCCAGCATATCCACCACATATCCTGTTATCCCCCCCATAACAAAGTTGCCCTTTATTCCATGGCTTTTCATGTAATCATGCAGGAATTTGGTGACAGCAAGGCTTATTCCACCCGCCCCCGCCTGGAATGAAAACCCATCTTTTATTATTCCTGCCTCCGCCAGAAATCTCACCACATCTCTCGCTATTCCCAGTCGAACTGGATCGGTAGTTATCTTCATTGTTCCTGTTTGAATGCCAGCAGGGTCTCCAATGGAGTCCACTTTAACAACATAATCAACATAAATCTGCGGTATGGAAATGGGAGTGGCAGGGTAGGGGACGAGGTTGTCTGTTACAACAACAACCTTATCTGCAAACATGGCGTCCGCCTGCGGAAATCCCATGGCTCCAAATGCTGATTTTCCAAGCATTCCATTGCAATTTCCATAATCATCTGACATGGAGGCTGCGATAAAAGCCACATCTATATGCAGGTCCCCTCCCTTAACAGCCCTTGCCCTTCCTCCATGGCTTCTTAAAACAACCGGCTCCTTCAGCCCGTGCTTTGAAACATATGCCCCAACGGGCCCATTCATGCTCCCCTCTATGGCAGTTATCACTCCATTTTTTATATGCTCTATTAGTTTTTCATGAACTGGAAATAGAGCAGTGGATGCAATCTTTATGTCCTTTATCCCCATTCTCGCAATTTCATCCACAACCATATTAACGATGGCGTCACCATTCCTCAGATGGTGGTGGAAGGAGATGGTCATTCCATCAGTGAGTTCAACTTTTTTTATTGCGTCCCTTATTGAATCCAGTAGTTTGCTCTCCCCCGGAAAAACAGCCTTTAGAGGAGGAGCATATCTTCTCCCTCCGGGCCTAGAGGAAAAGGGACCCAGATATGGTATAATTTTTCTTTCACCAATTTCCTCTGGCAACTCCCTACCCAGATTGTTATGCATAATTGAAATGTTGGAGGAATTTATTAAGATTGTGAAATCTGAAAACTTATTTTTTCCACAGAGGCGATATTTCCCTCAACTTCCTCACTATTTCAGGAAGAACTTCCAAGAAATACTCTACCTCCTCCTCCGTATTCTCTCTTCCCAGGGTAACGCGAAGAGAGCCATGAGCATCTTCTGGCTTTATACCTGTTGCAAGAAGAACATGGGATGCCTGTAATTTTTTGGAGGAGCATGCGGATCCGGTGGAGGTGGCAATGCCCTTCTGGTCAAGCAGCAGAACCAGACTCTCTCCCTCTATTCCCTTAAAATAGAAACTTGCATGATGGGGAAGGCGGTGGACAGGATGTCCTGTAAGATAGGATTCCTCTATTTTGAGCACCTCCTCAATCATTCTATCCCTTAGCATTTTAAGATGGGCGGCATCCCTCTCCATATTTTCCATGGCTATCTCACATGCTTTTGCGAAGCCAACTATGCCAGCCACATTTTCCGTGGAGGAACGTAAGCCATGCTCATGCCCGCCGCCATGAAGAAGGGGTTCCAATCTAACGCCTCTCCTTATGTAAAGGGCGCCGACACCCTTTGGACCATATATCTTATGGGATGACATGGAAAGCAAATCCACATTCATTTCTTTAACATTTACAGGTATTTTACCAACGCTCTGCACAGCATCGGTATGGAAAAGTATTCCATGCTTTTTTGCCACCTCTCCTATTTCCTTTAGGGGCTCTATCGTTCCTATCTCATTGTTGGCATGCATTATGGAAATGAGAACTGTATTTTTCCTTATGGCTGCCTCCACCTCCTCTGGCTTAATCATACCATACTCATCCACGGGAAGATATGTCACATCAAATCCTTTTTTTTCAAGATATCGACATGTTTCCAGCACAGCAGGATGTTCAATCTTGCTTGTTATTATATGACCCTCTCCAAATCTGGAGGCAGTACCCTTTATCGCAAGATTATCACTTTCCGTTCCACTTCCTGTAAATATTATCTCATCCGCATCAGCATTTATGAGTTTTGCTACCTTTTCTCTGCTTTTCTCCATTGCTTCTCTCGCCTCTCTACCAAAGGAATGAAGGCTGGAAGCATTGCCAAATTTTCTGTCAAAATATTCCAGCATGGCATTGACTACCTCTTTATCCACAGGGGTGGTGGCTGCATGGTCAAAATATATCCTCATATTACACCGTAATACTTAAAAAGCATATAAGGTTTTCTCTCCATGAAATTCAAATGCGAGGAGATGGCAAATAAAATACTTCCTGCAATAAGGGCAGAGATTGCCATAAAGTTGTATAGGGAATATGGAATAAAACAGATAGAAATATCAAAAATTCTTGGTATTACCCAAGGGGCGGTTAGCCATTATCTGACATCCTTCAGAGGAAAGGAGAGAGAAATAATAAACAACAATCCTGAAATAGAAAAGGAGATGAATAAGCTCGTTTCTCTTATGCTCAGGGGAGAATTTGATGAAGAGATAATCTGCAGGATATGCAAAATTATTAATTCATCTTCCAATCCTTAACATTTTTTCAAGAGGTTTCCTTGCTTTTTCCATTATCTCTTCATCCAGCACCATTTCCGGCTCCATTTTTTCTAGAGACATTACAACATCATCGAGAGTTATCTTTTTCATGTTGGGACATATTGCATTCTCCACGGGGTAAAACTCCTTTTCAGGCATTTCCTTTTTCATTCTGTAGCAGAGTTCCCTTTCAGTTGCCACTATGAATTCCTTTGCCTCTGTTTCCTTAGCATATTTCACCATTCCCTCGGTGGATGCAACCTTATCGGCTATGTCTATGACCTCCGGAGTGCATTCAGGGTGGACGAGTATAACTGCATCCGGATGCTCCCTCTTCAATTTCATGATATCCTCAACTTTTATTCCCACATGGGTAGGGCAGAAGCCGGGCCATAGCACAATCTCCTTATCATCAACGAATCTTTTCACATACATTCCCAGGTTTTCATCGGGCGTGAAAATAACACCATTCTGCATGCTTTTAACAACCTTTACGGCATTGGCAGATGTGCAGCATATATCGCTAATAGCCTTCACCTCTGCGGATGTGTTTATATATGAAACAATATCATAGCCATATTCATCCTTCAATTTAAGCAAGCCATCCGCATCCACCATTGCAGCCATGGGGCATTTTGCATTTGGGTTTGGAAAAAGAACCACCTTATCAGGATTTACTATTTTTGCTGATTCAACCATGAAATCCACACCACAGAAAACTATAACATCTGCATCTATCTCCCTTGCCTTCATCGCAAGGGCAAGAGAATCGCCCACAAAATCAGCAACATCCTGCACCTCTGGTCTCTGATAATTATGAGCCAGAATTACAGCATTTCTCTCCTTTTTTAATTCCTCAATTTTCCTCACACTGGTATAGGATGGCTTCAATATAAATTTTGCTTATGTGTTAGGAACTCTGCTTGCATCATCTATCCTGAACCATATCTCTCCATCCACCCCTCCCGTATGATACTCCCCACAATCCTTGCTTATATTGAAATTTTCTGCATATACCGGCTCATTTCCCTTAAAGACCCTCACAAAATCATATCCAGGAATGCCATCCTTTGTGTCTATGAGCTTTCTTTCAGAGCCCGTATCCATATCCTTCACAACAATCATGAGAGGAGATGATATATTGCCTGGTATTCCAGCATCCATTATATCAAGAGATGCTGTAAAATTCAGGATTTCGATATGAAGAGGAATAACAGTTTCATAGAACTCCTTCTCATCCTCTCCTGTGGAAATGTTTACCGCCAGTTCTATTATTCCATCATCTTCGCCATCGAGATATGATACCACCTTTATCTCCTCTATTGTAACATTTATTCTTAAATCTCTTAATGGGTCCATATCAATTCCATCATTGAAGCCATCATTATCCACATCGCTATCCTGAAGATACTGGATTATCTTATCATGGGAAACATTATGATGCTCATAATATTTTATCTCCTCGTAATCTATGAACCCGTCCTCATCCACATCATGTTGCCAGTTCGTCGGGTCCGTTCCAAGTTGCTTTTCCTCAAAATCCGTTAAGCCATCGCCATCTGTGTCTTTCTTCCTGGGATCTGTGGCACCACCCTCGTAGGTAAATTCCTCAAAATCCGTTAAGCCATCGCCATCTGTGTCTTTCTTATTCACATCGGATGTAACATGATAAAAGGTGGCGTTTTTTTCTCCGGGATAATAAACCCTCATATCCCATCCTTCCTTTTCTCTGTCATCAGGAATACCATCTCCATCCCTATCATTCTTATTTTTAATGCATCCAGCAAAAGATACGGAGATTAAGATAAACGCCACAAGGATGGCTTTCCCTCTCATTTTCTAGATTTTCTCCTTTCTTCCATTTCTCTTTCAATCCTTGCCTCAATTATGGAAAAGGAGCGCCTCATATTTCCTATTATCTCCTCTGCCATATTCCTAATCCTTTCCCTCTCCTTCTTCAAAAGAATCTGCTTTTTCTTTAATGGAGCAACTATTCTTTCCACCTCTATCTCATCCGGCTCTATTATTTTGCCCCTTCTCTCATCCACTTTGTATTGAGGAATGGATGGCAGTGCAGGCTTGACCGGCTCTGGAATTAATTTCAGCTCTGGCATGCTCACCTCCAATTTTACTCCCTTTTTTGCTGCCTTCTCCATCTTCTCCTTCACTCTTGCCCTCATCTTTTCATATTCTCTTCTTATCCTGCTGCATGCCGCCTCCCATTCTTTATAAACCGGCTCCCATGCCTCCCTCCACTCCTTCTTTATTCTCTCTTCCAGTTTCCTCTGTTTTACCTTCCTTATTCTTTCCAGCTGCTCCATGCTTTTTTCTCCCGAGATATTTTCCCTCATGAAATATCTAGCGGATTTCCATTCCTCCTTCATCTGTGCGATAACTGCTTTTCTTCTCCCGGGGGGCATCTTTGCCAGTTCCTCCCTCTCCTCCTCCCATGGTTTTGGCAGATAGGTGAGAGGATTGCTACGATGATAGAATATCATGCCCACAAAGAGGAGGATGAAAAGTGATGGAAGAATGCTAAGTGCCGCCACCATTTCGCCCAGAGTCATATGAAAGCCCTCCACTGCTATTATCACAGCCACCGCCCTGGAGTTAAGAGACATTTGGGAGTGGACATTCACCATTATGAAATATGTTCTCTGCTGAACATAGATGCCTTCCGGTGGAACTTCAAACATTATATTGACTGTTGTTTTCTCTCCAGGCATGAGTATTATTGGATTCTGGGATATTGCCATCTTCCAGTTTGGAGGCGTGTAAACCGGGTCGATATAAAATCTATCCTCATAGTTGCCGTAATTTACAATCTCAACAGGAACAGTGTAAATTTTTTCCTGTTCTCCTTTTATAAATGTTTTATTTGCCTTCGCATCAAAGGAATGATACTGTGTTGCCTTCACCTGAAAAGTATAATTGCCATAATGCCAGTTTCCATATATATCTCTTAATTTTCCATAAAGATGTATGGTGGCATAATTGGAGGGCCTTGCAGAGGGCGCCACAGAAACCTTCCCTATCTTTGTTTCGTTGGGAAGA
Organism: uncultured Thermoplasmatales archaeon; assembly: GCA_964632955.1. Taxonomy (GTDB): domain Archaea; phylum Thermoplasmatota; class E2; order UBA202; family JdFR-43; genus JAGGZK01. Next base: position 10,212 of record CAZWEL010000009.1, read on the forward strand.
AAATAACCCCATGAAGGAGAAACATATACATTCCATCCCTCGCCCTCCACCTCCACACTAAATTCGACATAGAAAAGATAAAGGTTTGTTTGCATACTGCCTCCATTGTAATATTTAAAAAGAAAGGAATATTGTTCTCCCGGTTTAACTTCGGCAGTGGCTCCGTTAACGGGCTCAATCTGGAGATTTATAAATTGGGCAAACGGCTCTTTTGCCTCTGAAAAATCCGCAAAATTGATTAATGGAAAAATAAGGATTAAAAGGAGAAGAGAAAGGGCTGTATGCCGCATATTACTTTTTCTTCTTCCTAGCAATCAGCACGCCCGCTATTGCAATCCCTGCAATCATGACTATGGCGTCAAAGCCTGGAACATAAAATCCCTTGTTCTTTGCCATGAAGTAGGCGGTGGTTTCATATTTCGTAACCAAATCAATCTCATCGGTGCGACGGACCCATTTTCCCCCCTGATATTCATAGTAGGGTGCCTCCGAGCGTGCCTTTGCCTTTATGGCAAAATCCTCCCAGTCATTGTGATATGAAATCACCGTCCCATGAGGTGAGGTGAGAGTGATGGTGACAGTAGCATATGGGAAGGTGTCATCGCCTGGCTGCTTTGGTTCTATGACCACCGTTGAGGGACTTATAACATACCTCCAGTCGCCCGGCTCCTTCTCTGCCGTCAAATCCACTATAACCCTGGAGTTTCCATAGTTGTATATATTCACAAGGAATGGAAGCTCTCTATCTGGCGATGTTCTCTCTATGGGCTGGAGAGCACTTATGGCTATCTCTGTATATGGATTGTATCCAACAAGAAGAGAAATCTTACCCTCCTCTATCTGCCTAAAAACACCTCCTGTAACAAGTTTTCCTCTTATGGCTATCTCGACAGTTCCTGAATCTCCCGCCTGACGGTCGTGCTCCTTAACCTGCATTATGAGTTGCACATTCTTATTTACTCCTGGCTTGAGGACAAATTTCTGAGGTGATGGTATGACGGTAAGCCATCCGGGGCTGTTTTCCACACTAACCTCTGCATATACTGGCAGATATCCAAAAATGGCTGGTTGATAGGTTATGCCCAGTGTCACCTCCTGAATTCCGTATCTCTCAACATATGCAACTGAATTGCTTGCTGTTACCTCCATTGTACCCCAAGTTATGGCTGAAGCCCCCTGAACGCTTAGCAATATTACACCGACGAAAGCCATCATAAACAGTTTCTTAAACATTTTTTAACCCTCCAGATAATTTGATATTGAGAATTCCCTATATATTTTTTTCTTTCTCATATCTCCTCCTCTTCCTCCTCTTCTTCCCTCGGAATCTCAACCCTTTCAGGGAAATAACTGAGTATTATTATATCTCCAACGGCAGAGACCCATCTATAGGGCACGGCTACATCCATTCCTTCCTCCACCATCTCCTTGCGCGTATTTGTGAGCACGAGTTTGTCCACTCTCCTCTCATCCACATCTATTATGACATCCCTTACCTCTCCCACATACACGCCTCTGTTGGTATAAACCGGCAAATTCATGAAATCTGTCACTTCCATTTTCCCACCAACCTTAATATAGAATTATTTTAAATAATTATGCCTTACGCTTTTTCTCCCATTCCTTTTTTATCTCCTCTGCCATCTCTCCATCCTCAACTATAAAAGCACCTTCATATCCACAATCTTTGCATCTCCACTTACTCCATATTTGAGGGAGGACCCATTCAACATTGGAGGAGCCGCATCGGGGGCAATATTTAACCATATACTTTAATTTATACCTACTATATATCCTCTATGGACATGCTCTCCTTCATAGCCACCGTCATTCTTATTTCCCTTAGCGGCGTTTTGATGCCTGGTCCGTTGCTTGCCACCACTTTGGCAGAGGGAAGAAAAAACAGATTTGCAGGGGTGATAATATCATTGGGTCATGCAATAGTGGAGGTGCCGATAATTATATCTCTCTTCTTCATTGGGAGTATGGAGTTATCACCCATGGTGAAAGCATCCATAGGAATTGCTGGAGGAATGGCATTGATATACTTCGCCTTCTCTTCTCTGCATGAGAAAGAGAATAAAATAATAAAGGGAGTTCTTGCCGGTATCATCCTGAGTTCCCTCAACCCCTACTTCATAATGTGGTGGCTCACAGTGGGTTTCACTCTCGCCATAAAAGCCACTCTTTTTGGGCTGGCGGGACTTCTCGCTATGATATTCTTTCACGAGATGTGCGATTTTATATGGTATGGCTCCATTTCAATGGCAGCAAGTATGGGAGCAAAATTCAAAAGGATTGAAAGAATTCTTTTTTCCATATCCTTCACCATAATGCTCTTTTTTGGCATATATTTCATATATGATAGCATAAGAGTTATAACTGGCACATAGATAAACAAATGCTGAAGGGTGATGAAAGGGTCAGAATCTGATGAAAAATGATGAGATTTTTTTCTGCTTCACACCCTTCCTTTATTCTTTATACCCACAAACGTTTATAAACCCCTTTATATATATCCCTTGATTCCCATGGCAGAAAGAAAAGTAGATATGAAAATTGAGAATGTTGTGGCTTCCACCACCATAGCAAAGGAACTGGATTTATCCAAGCTCAAAAAGGCATTGCCTGAAAGCGAGTATGAGCCCGAGCAGTTTCCGGGGCTTGTTCTCCGTCTAGATGAGCCAAAGACGGCTGCACTTCTTTTCAGGAGCGGAAAGGTTGTATGCACGGGAGCAAAAACGATAGAGGATGTGGAGAGGGCGATAAAAAAGGTATGCGAGAAGGTGGCGAAGGCGGGCTTCAAGGTATTTAAGAAGCCGGAGATTACGGTGCAGAATATAGTGGCATCTGCCAACCTTCATGCACAGCTTAACCTTATAGCAATAGCCCAAGCAATAGGACTGGAAAAGATAGAATATGAGCCCGAGCAGTTTCCCGGCTTGGTATATCGCCTTGATGAGCCAAAGGTGGTGATTCTTCTCTTTGGCTCGGGAAAACTTGTATGCACAGGAGCAAGAAAGGCAAAGCAGGTCAATGAGGCAATAGACAGAATAATAGAGGAACTATCATCCAAGAGATTGATATAGTTAGCCTTAAGGATAATAAAAACTCAAGCATTTATATACGCATACGTGGTTAATCAATGTGGGAGAGAAAATAACGCTTGACAGGGAAAGTTTTGCGGCACTTGCCTCCGATACCAGAATAAAGATACTGAAAACTCTCGAGAAAAGACAGAAGACGCTTAGCGAGATGTCAAGGGAGCTGGAAATGAGCAAACCAGCAGTGCTGAAGCATTTATCCAGATTGATGGAAGCAGATCTTGTGAGGAAAGAGGAAGGAGAGAGAAAATGGGTTTATTATCATCTCACCTCAAAAGGAAAAAATGTTTTGCATCCAGAAAGAGTCCAGATTATTATTCTCCTCTCCGCCTTTGCCGCCTCCGCTTCCGCAGCGGTGGCATCATTATGGAAATATCTGCAGGAGAGAAGCATTATGACTGGTGGCGAAAACAAAATCCTGAATGCAAGTTACGATGGCAAAACTGTTTCCTCAACAGTCAATTCCCAATATCTTCATATTTCCATAGCACTAACAATTTTTGCAACCACAATGCTTCTCCTTGCATTCCTTATACATTTCAGGGCGAAGAAAAAATATCAACTGTAGGGTGGTACTTTTTCTCTATCATCCGCATCGAAGAACTCTCTTTTATAATATCTCCACATGGCAACGTTTATGCCTGGAAGGGAGAGGGCGTAGGGCGCAAACTTATGAACCTTTAAAGAACCAAACATTCTTTTTGCCATCTGCTCGAAGGAGTAAAAACCCCTTATAACCCTCTTTGTTCCATCAAGCAGCTCCTTTGGTGTCATGTTTTTGGGCTGATAGACAACATGTGCCTGAGTATATTTTGTCCAGTCCTTGGTGAGTATTCTTCCCTCCTCATCAAAGCGGTAGTATATGGGCGTGCCTGGATATGGTGTCAGGATATTGAACTCCGCCGCATCTATATCCCATCCATTTACTGTTTCTAAGGTAGCATCGAAAATTTCTGGTGTATCGTGATCAAAACCAAAGATGAATCCTCCGACTATACCCATGCCATACTTTCTCACCACCTTTATAGCTCTTTCATAATCCTCCGCCTTATTCGACACTTTATGGGCTTCCTTCAAACTGCTGGGATTTATGGATTCAAAACCAACAAACCAGGAAATGCATCCTGCATCCCTTGCTGCCTTCAAAAATTTCTCATTTTTCCCCAGAAGATTTATGTTCCCGTTGGCAATCCATCTCTTCTTCAATGGCTTTATTGCCCTGAAAAGTTCCATACTGTAGGAGGG